>RECE01000347.1 GCA_007694165.1 Bacteroidota bacterium | reverse complement strand
TTGTACCCGGTATCCGGGATATTTCCTTACTCATTCTTTCAGCAAAGGCATAAAGCGTGTCTGTATTCGCCGATTGAAAAACAATTTGTATGGGCGTTTCATCGGCCCCACCCAGTAAAGTGAGGGTTGCTGCACTGGCTTTTACATCAGGAAATGTCTCTTCGATTTCATCCTCAAGTTTTTTCATGAAGACATCGGAAGAAATATCACGACGTGTTTTATCAATAAGCTTGATGTTAATTTCCGACATATGACTTCCTCTTTGCGTTGAAAGCATTCCAGAAGTACTGCCAACCGAGGCATATATATGATTAACTTCCGGCTTTCGACTTATATATTCTTCTATTTGCTTTGTTAATTGATTGTTTTGGGATAAAGTATAGTATTGAGGATACTCTAGTCTTACTATCCCCTCGCCTACATCGCCAACACTTAGAAATTCTGTACCAATAAAGCCAACAGCGGGCAATAGTATCGAACTAATGAAAAGTACGGTAGCAATGCCTAAAGTAATGAACTTGTGGCGAAACGACCATTGCAGAAGTTGCATGATAAAACCGGAAAAACCTGTAATACCTTTCTCAAAGAGATTTACAAAACCTCTCCACCAGCTGAACCTGCCGTTGTTTTGGAGTTTTGAGTATCTGGATGTTAACAAGGGAACAACCGTTAAGGCCGTAAGTGTACTCAGTATTATCGCAATAACTATTATCATAGCAAACGGAGCAATAATTGGCGTTATCAAACTGTCAGATATTGCTATCGGTAAAAAAACCACAATCAGCACCAATGAAGTAGAGATTACTGTCAGGCTTACTTCTTTTACCCCGTAGTAGGTTGCCTGCCAGCGGTTTTTCCCCATTTCAAGATGGCGATATATATTTTCCAGTACAACTATTGCATCATCTATCAGTGTGCCTATTACTACTGTCATAGCCAATAGAGACATTAGGTTTAATGAATAACCGAAAATGTAAAAGCCTGTAAAAGTTGATATCAATGACAAAGGAACGGCAATCATAACAATTACAGCATTACGCGGGCTATGAAGAAACAATACCATAAGGATGGTGACAAGAATAATTGCAAGGATAAGGTCTTTCCCCACCGACCTGGCTGCATCCATAATCAAAATTGAACCATCTTGCGGGATTGTGAACCGAAGATTAATGCCGGCATACTGTTTTTCAAGTTGCTGGATTTCTTTTTTTATCGCATTGCAAACAGAAACTGCGTTGGCATCTTCCTGTTTAAATATTTGCAAACCGACAGACTGCATGCCATTAACCCGATAGATGGAAGTTGCATCTTTCTCTGAATCCACAACTTCAGCAATGTCCTTGAGATATAGAAGCGAGCCATCGGGCATTTGATTAATAACCAGGTTGGCAATATCTGAGATATGGGTATGTTTTGCTGACATTCGCAGTAACATTTGTCTTTCTTCATTGATGATTCTTCCTGCCGGAAAATCAATGTTTGATGATTGAACTGCCTGCAGTACCTGTAATACTGAAAGGTTGTAATAATCAAGTTTGCCTTTATCAACATTTACCTGAATTTCCCGCTCTGTTTCGCCAATTATGCTTATTACGCCTACTCCCTCACTTTTAGCCAATGCAGGTATAATGCGATGCTTTAACTCATCAAACAATTTTGCGGATGGTAAATCGGCATTAACGCTCAATGTAATAATTGGGAAAAAGTCGTTTAACGAAAATTTTGAAACAGAAGGCTCCAGTACCTGTGGAGGAAATAAATTCCGTGCAGACTGCACCTTTCTTACAGCTTCATTTGTCACAACATCTATATCGGCTTTTAGGCTTATTTCTACGACAACCATCGAAATACCTTCCTGCGAAATAGAATGAATTGTTTCGATGCCAGATAGTGCTGATATCGCATCTTCAATTCGGTTTGAAACACTGCTCTCCACTTCTGACGGACTCGCACCCGGATAAAGTGTAACCACGGTAAAAATCGGTGATTGCCAATTGGGCAACAATTCATAGCTTAACGACTTAAAACTCATGTACCCCAGGAATACTAGTATGGTAAAAATTACCACCACCAGGGTTGGCCGTTTTACTGATAATTCAGAGATATTCATAATTGATTATTTTATCGGTTTATCGGTTTAAAATTCGCACTTTACTTCCATCCGCAAGGTTTATCTGACCCGATAGCACTACTTTATCATTTACAGAAAGGCCTTCGGTAATTAAAATTTCGGTTTCGTTGATTGCCATTGCTTTAATTTTTCTTGATGTAACAGAATTATCGCTGAGCACAAAAACCGTTGCATCCTTTATACTGCCAACAATGCATTTACGGGGAATTACAACACCTGTATCCTGCATTTCGATTTCGAAAATGGCTTTCCCGCCCATACCTCCACGCAGAAACGCTTCCTGAGCAGATATACTGATTTCAACTTCGTACCTTCCCGACAAATCGGCAGTTACTCCAATACTGCGGATATTCCCGTAAAAAGTTCTTCCAGGCAAAGCATCCAGCATGATTTCTGCCTTTTGTCCTTTGCTTATCCGAAACATATCGGTATCGGTGACTTTAACTGCGAATACCATCCGGTTTTGTTCAAGGATCGTAAAAACCGGCATAGAAGGCGTAATGAAAGCACCTGCCTCAACTAAACGCTTTGAAATCAGCCCGTTTGCAGGCGATTGAATGACCGTATTTTCGAGTTGCTTTTTAATTGCAATGTAATTGGCAAGTGCATTTTGATAGTTGAGTTTAGCCGCTTCAAGTTGTTGCTGTGTAATAGCATCGCTACTTGCAAGGTTATTGAACCGTACCATGTCATTTTCGGCAATTTCGTAGCTTATCCTTGCCAGCCTGTATTGGCTTTCAGGTACATCCTTCTCAACCACCACCAGGGTTTGTCCTGCACTCACGGGTTCGCCGATACTACCTGAGACAGATACTACTTTGCCAGATGTTTCGGACAATATAGTTATTTCGGCCTCTGCCCGCAGAATACCATTCTCTTCCAAAATCTGTTTAGCCTGAATGCTTACAGGTGAAATTACTTCCACAGGAATAACAGAGCTGTATTCCATCATTGCTTTCAACTCACTATCTAATTGCTTTTTGTTACTGATGAGTCTGAAAATTACCAATGCAACGATAGCAATGGCTATGGCAATTGTCGCATATTTTTTTGCTGTTTTCATAGTTATATTCATTTATGTGTTTTAATAACTGAGTAATTCACCATTTGCCTTCATCATTTCCAGTTCGGCATTTTTAAGCTGAAAAAGAGCATTCAGGTGCGACAACCGGGCTTCAATTAGGCCGCTTTCTGCAAATAATAAATCGGATAGCGTTACTACCTGTTGACGATAACCCTGCAAACTCAAATCATAAGCTTCTTCTGCAACTTTTATATTCTCCTGCTGGCGGAACAGGGCATTCAGGTTATTTTTGTACTGCCTTACTGCATTGGTATACTCTTTTTTGAAATAAGTTATGGTATTGCTGCGTGTATTTTGCAACTGCAAAAGCTCAACTTCGTGCCTTCGTGCCTTATAATGCCGTTCAAAACCATCGAAAACAGGCACGTTAAGACTCAACCCAACAAACCCAACCTTAAAGAATTTATCGTTACCCCCTTTAAAAAAATCGAACCCATTACGCTGCCCCTGATAGTAATACTGTCCGAAGGCGCTAAGTGACGGAAGGTATGATTGCCTGTTTGTTTTGCTGGCAAGCAAGGTTATTGACATCTGTTCGTCAATTAACTGTATTTCGGTACGATTTGAAAAACAGGGCAAATCAAATGAGATAACATTTTTAGACAGAGAAAGAGAATCGGAAAGACTAATAGTTGTTTTCAGTTCTAAGCCAACAAGATATTTTAAAAGATCAAGTTGTTGTTCATGCAACTGCCTGAGATTATCAACCTGGGATTGCAGGTTATTTTTGTTCACCAATACCCTGGAATAATCTGTTCTACGAATTATCTCGTTTGCATACTGAATTTTTGCTATTTCAAGCAACCTATCTGCATTATTCGTTGTTTTTTGAAGTTCATCAATCTGACCGCTTGTTGCCATGCACAGATAGTACACCTGTGATACATGAAACACAATCTCTTCTTTTTGCTGGTGCAATGAAAGTTCACCCAGGTTTTCCATCTGTCGGGCAAGTTTCAGGGATGTGAAATAACTTTGGTTAAAAAGCACCTGGGTCGCCTTAAAACCACTGTTCCAATCGTATTTTGTGCCTATTTCAACAGGAATAAGCCCTGTTTGCCCAAAAATCTCGCCCGGTATAATCAGCTTGGGAATAGCATAGTAATAACTAAAATTGCTATACCCTTCTACCTGTGGGTACAACTTACTTTGCGCCTCTCTCAGTTGAAGATGCGATTTTTGAACTTCCATTTCTGCATGCTGTACTTTCACATTGTTGTCTATGGCCAATTCGATTGCCTTTGACAATGATAAGTCCATTATGCTTTCCTGAGCCGAAACGTGCAACAGGCTGCACATTGCCAGAAATATCACAATTCCTTTTTTTTTCATCCTTTTCTTTTTTTTGTTGCATTTACATACCGAACATTCGGTATGTTTTTGTGTTAAAAAAATTACCGGACATCCGGTCTGTTATTGTTTGGCAAAAATCATGCTCTTATTTCAGCATAGAATTTGTCCCACAAATTTTTAAACAGTTGAACTGTATCATCAATATCCATATCCCTCATTATCATGTGCATCATAACACCGTCACTCAGGTAAAGAAATGTTTCGCCAATTTCCTTATCCGACATCTTGGATTTTACTTCACCCTGGCTCCGGGCTCGCTCAACAGCTTTTGCCCATTGCTCAATTTCTTTATTAAACCCATCAGTAACTTTGTCGCGAAATGCCGGGAATAGCTTTAAAGCATCGAATATTAATGAAAAATAATTAAGGGTAGTAGAAGCTTCTGTTTTCGGATCGTTGAATTTTTTAAGGTAATTATTGGTCAGCCTGATTGTCTCATAGATATAATCATTATAAAACTGCTGAAGCGAATCCTTGGAATAATTTTCATAATTTCGTACCATCCCTTGGAAAAAGTAATCCAATACTTCAAGAAAAAGCTGTTCCTTGCTTTCAAAGTAATGATAGAACGCGCCTTTAGACAAGCCCGTATTTTCTACAATTTCTTTCATTGTGACCCCCTTATAACTCTTTTGAAGAAAAAGCTTAGAGGAGATAATTATCATATGCTCTTTTGACTCATTCATAAACCGACCATTTGGTTTGCAAATATAGGCATTAATTTTAATAGGCAACAAAAAAATTAATGTTTTTTTCACTGTGTAGCTTTGAAGTCAGGTCCAAACATTAAAGTATAGGCGAGTAAGCTTCTCAATCAATGCATTGTCTTCGTGAGACATCTTGCGCAGATGAATTATTCGTTCTGCCTGGAAAGCCAGCTGAGAATGCGAATATCGAACGATTCAACTGAACCTTCAGGGAAGGGGTTTTGGATGCTTTTTTGTTTTATGATCAGGAACAAGAAATAAAAGCCACCGCTAAATGGCTAGAAGAATATAATATGAAGCGACCCCATGACGCTTTAGGGAATGTATCCCCTGTAGCTTACAGGCAGAAGAATATTAAAACAGAGAACACTGCCTCCGCATTACGCTCCGCTTCGGCTAAGCCTTCGATACACTCCGCGCTGGGGCAGTATTCAACAAAACTAATCTCCAAATAAAATGAAAATTATCTGCTTTTAAGGTGTACTAAAAAAAGGAAGCCTTCAACACAGGGTATGAAAGCAAGACCCAGACGTGAAAATTGAGATGGCACGAATAATAGATGATGCAAGGAATTGGGTAATCCATGGATATGATAAAGTTGACGATGTAATAATCTGGGCACACAGGCGCTTCTATGGTGATTCAGGAAAAGTTAGTCAGCGTCAAATGAAAAAAACACAATCAGATTATTTGGAATTTAGTTGATCAGCTTTGTATATTTGAGCAGCCTAATGCTTTTATAGATGTACATCAATCCCAATATCGCTCTTATTCAGGATCCTCTGGTCGCCGCGGCCATGAGGCTGATTTTAAGTGCCGGAAAGTGGGAAAGTGTCAGCAAAGGGGATCTGATACTTACGCAAGGGCAAACCTGCGACTTCTTGTTTTTTGTTGAAAGCGGGGCGTTCAGGGCTTTTCGCTGGATTGAAGATAAGGAAGTAACCATTGGATTCACCTTTAGTGGCGATGTGGATACTTGTCCGTATGCATTTATTAACCACCTGCCCAGCCTCGATACCATTGAAGCGCTTTCTGATGGTGTCATAATAAGGATTTACAAAAGCGATATTGATAAACTTATCATCCAGAAGCCCGAATTTAAAGATTTCTTAACAACTCTCCTGAGCCATTACACTGAAATTCTTATCAGCCGCATTATTGAGTATCGGATTTTGACAGCGGAAGAAATTTACGATAATCTTTTGTTTCGACAACCTGACGAAGTGGCAAAAATCCCCTTGCAATATATCGCTTCTTACCTTGGCATTTCTAAAGAACGGCTATCCCGAATCAGAAAAAAGCATCGTAATTGACTTAGGTCAAATGAGTTGATTTCCCTTGTCCTTAATTTTGACCCAGGAAAAATTAATTAAATTTCGGAGGATTAAGGATGAAAAACTATCACGAACAAATCATTGAAAGTGTTGCTGCAGTTATGACTGACAGCTTTTTGGAAGATCCGGGTAGCGTGGCTATGTTGGATGGCATCAGAAACCCCGAAGACCTGATGCAGGCCCATTCATTATTGCACAGCGCACATGCTTTTCAAACCCGCAGTCTGAATATACTGGATAACGACCCGCGGGCATTTCTTGTTGGGTATGACAGTTTACATGAAAACAAAGCAAAGGAGCGCAATCTGCAAATCAAGATCATTTTGAAAACCTTTTCATGTATTGGTTTGAAGAACCTGAGAAGAATGGTGACAAACAGCCGTCGCATCAGCAAGGTGCTGAACCTGAGCTGGCATAGGGATTACATCAAAGGAAGGCATTACAGGATTAAAATCATTGCGGTTGACAAGGCTTTGAGGGGTAGCGGAGCTTTTCGCAGGCTCATAGCACCTGTGCTTGAATATGCTGAAAGGGAAAAGATACCGGTGGTGCTTGAAACCTTGAATCCTACCAATGTGGGTTTGTATGAACACTTTGGATTTACACTGGTGAAAACCATTACGCATCCCGGTATTGAAATCAAACAATTCTGTATGATCCGGTATCCTGAAGAAGCTTAATATAAACCTTATAGAATTTATTATGGAAACAAAACGTTCAAACATCAAGCCCCTGGTCATTTTTTTCCTGTTGTCCTGCCTTTTGGCGTGGGGCCTGATGGGGTTGTTTATTGCTCAAAACCATGGCTGGGTATCGCCCGATATCCCTTTTGAACCCTTTCTTATCCTGGGGTCCTGGGTCCCTAACATTGCTGCCTTCCTGGTGATTGCTTTCGTTTTGAAGCGGAAGGGGGGCATCAGGCAGTTACTGAAAGGATGGCTTAAGTTCAAGGTACCGGCTTTCTGGTACCTGGTTGCCATTACTCCAGTGATTTTTGCAGTGCTCAGTATGTTTATCTACAAGTTATTGTATGGTGTTACTCCGGTTTCGGAAATCGTTTTTGACCCCATGAGTATGCTTGCCCTTCTGATCATTTCCACCATTACCGGGGCCACCGGAGAAGAGCTTGGATGGCGGGGATTTGCCCTGCCAGGCCTTCAGATGAGAATGAGCGCATTCAATGCCAGCCTTGTGCTTGGAGTAATCTGGACCCTATGGCATGTGCCCCTGTGGTTTGCGGGCCTGGGCTATGAGAAAATACCCTTCACAGCCTATGCAATACTGGTCATGTCTTACACAGTACTTATTACCTGGGCTTGTAACAATTCAGGAGGAAGCATGGTAATTGTAACACTTTTTCATCTGATGATGAATGTTGCCATGAATATTCTCGAAATTCAGGCTTTCTTTGTATATGCATTGCTGGTTCTGGCAATTACTGTTCTGGTGGTTTTACTTTATGGACCATCAAAGCTGTCAAAAGCCCCAGAATTGCCCATTGATAAAGAAACCGGCGAATGGCTGGCGCAATAGCGTTTCAAATACATACAGATTATGGATGTAAAGGAGAATCTATTCATGTTTTTGACCAAATAAAATGGAAATAATTATCAGAGAAGCTAAGAAAAGCGACATAAATAATTTAGCGGTATTGAAACAGCAAGTCTGGATTTCTACATATGCTGATGAAGGGGTGACAGCGCAGTTTTCTGAGTATGTCCTATCTGAATATTCGATTGAAAATATCAGAAAATCAATTTCAGATAAAAGCAAACTTACATTAATAGCCATATACGATAAAGGCATTGTTGGCTGTGTGGAAATATTACTGTCGCCTCAAAGTCCTGTTAATGCCATTGAGCCCTGTATGGAAATATCAACTTTTTACATCCTCGAAAGATTCCAGGGATTGGGAATTGGAAAGAAATTACTTCAAGAATGCTTTAAAGTAATTACAAGGTTGAATCATTACAAAGTATGGCTAACTGTGTATTATAAGAATCAAAAAGCAATAGACTTTTATGCAAAGCAAAATTTTACGGTTATCGGAGAAACATTTTTTCTTTTAGGTAAGGACAAACATAAAAACTTAATTATGCTTAGAAATATTGATAAGTAAAGCTGATTGTATAATATGCTTCAAAGTCAAGGGTGTCAGCAGTAAGGGGATGTTTTATGGCATGCATAAAAACCAAAACAGCTTAAACTAATCTCCAATTCAATTGAAAATTGTATGCTTTTGAGTTGCGCTAAAATGGAGAAGCCTTCAAAAGGGTGCCGAAAATCGCTTATTGCGGTGGATTGCGCAGAGACAAAATTGCCAGCCTCAAGCTTATGATGCCACCAACTGCCTGCCTGGCATCGAAAACAGCAAAGGGGCAAGGACAGGTTTACGCTGTTTAAAAAAATGCGTTTTCGTATTTCCCGGCATACATATTATTGCCATCTTGCGATGCAAGTATATCTGCAGAAACCGAAGACAAAATCATCCCTTCGGAAAATGAAACTCATGAACCTGAGCCCATAAACATCATTAATCTTTCAGCCCATCCACAGGGTTTTACAGTATTTATCTGTAGGTTTGTGAAACAAGAACCATGACGGTAATCGTTTCGCATTTATGATTAGCAGGAAAATGTGGGGTGAATTTATGTCGAAAGGATCTGCGACTAACGCAAGCTAACCTACTCGCTGTAAGCAAGTAATATGCGCTTAACCTCATCCATATTAATGGAATTCTGGAACTATCTATCGATAAATTCCTTCAAAATCTTATTAAATTCATCAGGCTTCTCCATCATAAGAAAATGATTTACTTCTTTCATTTCCAGGTATGTCAAATCGGGAAATTGTTCCATCAATATATTTTTATTATCAGGCGCAAGCCCGGCAGTCCTTGCATAGATTGCAATTGTTCGGTTGGCAAGTTTTTCTTTGCTCCAATTGTTATCATCAATTAAGCTTAGCATCGAGCTATAACCCACATAAACCGGCGTTTGAGTCATTGTAGATAGGATATAATCTCTTACCGCCGATGGCGTTGTATCGGTAATAAAACCTTTGGCAAATTGCTCTACATTTTGAGTATAATCTTCGCCTTTGAACATATCAGCAAATGCATTTAAGCCTGCCTTATAGCTTTGATAATCAATGCTATCATTCGGAAAACTGAAATACACCCCATCAACAATACACAATTCCGCCTCATTATTCTCAAGTCGCTTAATTACCTCAATACAAACCGGCAGTCCCATACTATGAGCAATCAGTAAAGGTTTTCTTATATCCAAATCGTCAATAACAGCCAATACAGATTCTGCGAATAAATCAATAGTATATTGTCTGTTGGGCTTATCACTTTTGCCATAACCCGGTAAATCAATAAATACCAGGCGATACTGATTCTTAAAATGACTGAATTGGTATTGCCAGGCATTTAAATCACAACCCCACCCGTGTACAAAAATTAAAGTCTTCTCTCCGTGTCCGTATTCCTTATAATGTATTTGCAAGTTGTTAACTTCCAAATAACTGGAATGTACAGAATCGAGGGTTAATTCTCTGTTGCACGATGCTATTAATAATAGCAATAAAACTGCAGAGATTATTTTGGTGAAATTCTTATTCATTTGGTAGTGTTTTTATTATGAATCCCAGCTTATTAATGAAGCTTTTTTCTCTAATGTTTTAAATAAAACTATCTATTCGACTGTACCACAAAGAACTTATAGGAATAGTAGTCTGAATATTTATGGAAAATATCTATCTCGTATTGGATGCTTTCAATGACTTCAAGCTTATCGGGCTCGTGCAGGTATTTAATCCTTAGCCGGGCAACATTCATGGAAAGCGGATAGTAATAATTATTTACCCAGGATGATGCAGGTAACAGAATTTCCCTGATGAGGGTATAATCATTTTCTTTGATAAGTTCCTGTATTTGCCTGACATCCATCATGCCCGGAACTTCGTTATACCAAAAATCGACAAGTTCTTTGGGTGGATTTGGCTTTAACCAACAAACATCTGAAAATACAATATAGCCCTGTGGTTTAATGAATTTTCGCCAATTCTTCAAGCCGTTTTCCATTCCCATTATGTAAACAGCACCTTCCGACCAAAGCACATCAAAGTATGCCGCTGGCAATTCCAAAGCATTCATATCGCCCAACTGCACCTTGATTACAGAGTCTAATCCCACAGCTTCGGCCTTTTGCTTTAATTCATCAAGATAAGGTTGATAATTGTCAACGGCAAGAATGCTCCCCTTTATGTGCTGTGCCAGATACAGTGTTTGAAAACCCGTTCCGCAGCCAATATCAGCCATTCGGATTTCTGAATTTGGGAAAGGAATGCTTTTCAAGGCTTCCAGTGATACGCAAACATCGCCGGGACCTTGTCGGGGCAAATTGTTGAAAATCTCATAAAATATTTCGTCCATCATAATTTCTTGATTTATAATACATGGCAAAATTCTATTATTTTTGAACAAGAAACAATAGTCATTTATAACTATGCCTGAGACCAAATTTACCGAATTCGAAAAGGTGTTTTATGAAAACATGAAGCATCTGCAACAGCAATTGGTAAAGCCTGATTATTCACAGACAGAACATATCAGGAAAATTGCTCAAACTTATGATGCCATTGAAAACCGACCCACTTATATTCTTGATTTATACACATCCGATTTTTTCTTTGTTTCAGAACGATACCTCCATCTGCTCGGCCATAATTCAAAAAGGCCCATAGATTTTAATTTCTTCATGGAGGCGATACACCCGGATGATTATTGGATTACCACCGATGCAACAGCATTCTTTTTGAGTTTTCTTGATGACAAGAAACCCGATGAAAAGTCTCAGTACAAACTGGTTTCGGATTTTCGTTTACGCATGCCAACGGGTGAATATGTAAGAGTTGCAGAGCAAATGATTGTGCTCCAGACTGACAGTAAAGGCAACCCATGGCTGGTTATGGCTATCTGCGACTTATCTCCCAATCAAAACCTGAAAACGCCTTCGAGCGGAAAAATAATCTCCACCCTTACCGGAGAAATGGTTAAACCCATAGGAGAACATCAATTGCAAAATCCATCAGAGAACTTAACCCAGCGAGAGAAAGAGATATTGCTTTTAATTTCAAAAGGTTACGCAAGCAAACAAATAGCCGGTAAGCTTCAAATCAGTATCAACACCGTAAACAATCATCGACGCAACATCCTCAGCAAAACGGGTTGCTTAAATACTTTCGAAGCCATAAAATATGTAGCAGGTGGTTTGTTGTAAGAGGATTTGGCTGAGACTAATCCGGGAGTTATATTCACCTGAGAAACCAACCCCCTCCTACCTGCCTCCATCCTGATTGTCTGTCATCCTGAGCGTAACGCAGTGAAGCGAAGACCACGAAGCAGCAGCAAAGCTAATCCCGTAGTTTAAGAATTATTTTATCGGACAATAGTGATTTTACTTAAAACCAAACAAGCATATTAGCACAAACAGCAAGCTTATTAACCCTCTAATGATGGTCAATAAGCTTTTTATTGTAATTCCCTGATAGCCCTTTCCAGTATTTCATCCACCCCGGGATTCGTTTCGTCCATTTCCACATAGATATCTGGGGCGATGCCCAGTTCCATGTGTTTTCCCTCTGCATCCAGGATAAAGGTTTCCACGGTATAAA
>RECE01000311.1 GCA_007694165.1 Bacteroidota bacterium | reverse complement strand
AGACCGTTTTCATTATGACTCCCGTTTTATCTGATGAACAGATGAAGGAAGCGGTAAGTAAGTTTCAGACGTATCTGAAAGACAAAGGAGCTGAGATTGTTTTTGAAGACCAATGGGGATTGCGCAAACTAGCCTATCCAATCCAAAAGAAGTCAACAGGATTCTATCACCTGATCGAATTTAAGGCAAAATCTGACCTGGTAGCCCAAATGGAGCTGGAAATGAAAAGGGATGAGCGTATCATCAGGTTCCTGACCGTTTCTCTGGACAAATTTGCAATTGCCTATAACGAGAAAAGACGCAGGGAAAAAACCACTCCCAAGGCAGAGGAAACCAAATCGTAAAACTTCAAAATCAATAAAAAATGGCAAATCAACAAAATTCTGAAATCCGGTATCTTGCTCCTATTGCAGTAGATATCAAGAAGAAAAAATATTGCCGCTTTAAGAAAGCCGGTATAAAATATATTGATTACAAGGACGCCAACTTTCTTTTAAAGTTTGTGAACGAGCAGGGAAAAATTCTTCCCCGTCGCCTTACAGGTACATCAATGAAATATCAAAGAAAAGTAGCCCAGGCAATTAAAAGAGCAAGGCACCTTGCTTTGATGCCTTATGTAGCAGATCTTTTAAAATAGGGAGGATATACAATGGAAATTATTTTAAAGCAAGATGTTCCCAATCTGGGATTTAAAGACGATATATTAACCGTAAAAGACGGTTATGCCCGCAACTACCTCATTCCTGAGGGAATGGCAATTCTGGCTATTTCTTCTGAAAAGAAAAAACTGGCTGAAACTCTCAAGCAAAGAGCCTTTAAGGAAGATAAAGTTAAGAAAGAAGCCGAAAAAATGGCCGAAAAAATGGCTGAGATTCACGTGAAAATCGGCGCAAAAGTTGGTACTTCCGGAAAGATTTTTGGCTCTGTTAACGCACTGCAAATTGCTGAAGCCATCCTCAAACAGTATGATATTGATATTGACCGTAAGAAAATTATGGTTGATGGCGATGCTGTGAAAGAGGTAGGTGTATATAAAGCCAAAGTAAACCTTCACAAAGAAGTACGCTTTGACATCAAATTTGAAGTTATTGCTGAATAATTGTATGTCAGCATGATAATACAACCTGCTTTCCGGTCGGAGAGCAGGTTTCTTTTTATAGAAAAGAATCAAGATGCTATCCTCGTCAAAAATAAAATGGATAAGGTCGCTTAGCCAGAAAAAATACAGGAAACAGGAAGGTTTCTTTGTCGCCGAAGGCGATAAAATTGTAAAGGAACTCCTTGACAGTACCCTTGAAGTAAGAGATTTGTACGCAACAGAATCGTGGGCTGCTGACACAGTTTTTCCGCAGGGATTGAACCCGCAAATTGTCAATTCAAAGGAACTGGAAAGAATATCATCTCTCAACACCCCCAACCAGGCCCTGGCAGTGGTGAAAATACCTGTCAAAAACCCTGCATCCATTCAACTAAAGGGCCATTTCACACTTGTGCTCGACAATATCCAGGACCCCGGCAACCTGGGAACAATAATAAGAACAGCAGACTGGTTTGGAATCCGGAATATTGTCTGTTCCGTTGACACTGCTGAGCTTTACAACCCCAAAGTAATCCAGGCTACCATGGGCTCATTTATGCGGGTAAATGTATTGTACACCCAACTGGATGAGTTTCTGCTGAACATTCCGGCGAACTTCCCGGTTATTGGGGCAATGCTGGAGGGAGAAAATCTTTTCAAAACCACAATGCCATCAGAAGGGATTGTTGTTATGGGCAACGAATCCAAAGGAATTTCCCAATCCATCCAGGATCTTGTTACAAGCAAAATATTCATACCCAGGGGATCAGAAAACAAGGAGCAACCAGAATCATTAAATGCAGCTGTAGCTGCGGGTATCATCCTTTCGCAGCTGTCAAAATAATTTAGATCTGGCAGGTTGGGCAAAGAATCTTTTGTATTTTTGCAGGCATCAAAAAATATACACATATGGCACTTATAGAATGGGACAATGTTCAGTACAGCGTTAAAGTAGAGCAGTTTGACAATGACCACAAGAGAATTCTGGGATTCATCAACGAGCTCCACGAAGCAATGTTGCAAGGAAGAGGCAAAGACAAGTTAAACCATATCCTTACGGAGCTGCTGGATTATACCCATTATCACTTTGATGCGGAAGAAAAGCAATTGGCTGAAGCGGGATATCCTGAACTGGAAGAGCATAAGCAGTTGCACCGGGCACTTATCGGTCAGCTTGCTGATCTCATCACTGATTTTACTGACGGAAAGCGTGAAATTTCAGTAAAGACTTTCAAGTTTTTAAAGGAATGGCTATTTAATCACATCCAGCTGGCAGACAAAAAATACACACCGTGGCTCAAAAAATAAATCAGCAAACAAATTTGCTTTAGCGCTGTTATAAAGGCACAAGCAATAAACAATAAAACCCATATAAAATGCAAGTAATTCTCCTGGCCATCGTGTTGCTGGCCTTCGCCATTGGAGGTATCGCCATAAAAATGTTTTTGATACCAGGTGGTACCTTTACCAAAACCTGCGGTAGCAGTTTTGATCCCAAAACAGGAAAAACCAACCCCTGTGCCTGTGCATCAGGCAAACCCGATGACTGTCACAATTCGGAAGAAGAGAAGTCTTCTGAACTGATTGTCAATATCAATCCAATGAAGCGTTAATTCCAGGCACCACCCTATAGGTTGTCACTTTCCACTTCTTCCCTTGTCAAAACCTTCAACCCCGGCGTAGTGTAGGTGTTGAGTTTATCTTCTGCCTCTGAATAAATAAAGAAAGCATCCAGGTCGTCTCTGTTTTCAACAAATTCAACAGACTTTTCCAGCCCCATTACCATAAAAGCTGTAGCAAATGCATCAGCCATCATACAAGTATTGGCGAAAACAGAAACACTCAGCAGGTTATGCTGAACCGGCCGGCCCGTAGATGGGTCAATGGTATGGGAAAGTCTTTGACCATCTTTCATATAATATTTTCTGGTACTTCCGGATGTTGCAAGGGCCCGGTTATGCATTTCCACAAGAAATGCCCAATCCTGTGGTGCAAGCATATCTTTTGCCGGCTTTTCAATACCAATACGCCAGGGAGTACCGTCAGGTTTAAGTCCTCTGGCAATAAGATCGCCCCCCAGCTCCACCAAATAGGTTTCTATGCCACGAGCTTCGAGCAATTGACCTGCCAAATCAGCGGCATACCCTTTTGCGATAGCATTAAAATCAAACTGAATTTCCGGAATATCCTTAATTATCCGATTTTGCTCTATGCGCACCCGTTCATAGCCGGTAATCCGCTTCAGGCTATCGATAACTTCCGGAGTCATTGACAAGGCATTGTCAAATCCAAATCCCCATGCATTTACCAACGGAGATACTGTAGGGTCAAAGGCTCCTGAAGTTTGCTCAGCGACCTCAAGACTGCGCTCAAGAACAGCAAGGAAATACCCATCCGCTAAATTGGTTTCATTCCTGTTGATTCTTGATAATAAAGAGTTGGGAACATAATAGGAAAGAGATTGGTTAATATCCCGGAATAAACTATCCATTGCAGCCTGATAATTTCTGCCATCGGCACTATAGTAGGATACAGAATAGTAGGTACCAAATACCTCTCCACGAAAACTAACAAGGCGTAACTCTTTTGAGCCACCAGAGCAGGCGGTTAACAAAAGCAGAATTGCTATTAGAATATTGATATTTTTCTTCATTGCCGGTATTTTTTATATTATTAAAAGTGGTCCTTAATTAAGTTCCTAAGTGTTTTACAGGTTTTATTCAGCCTGTATGCCGCAGGTGGTCTGGATTTTCAGGCAAGTACTCTCAATTTTTCGCCGGAGGAATCAAAGGTTCAGTATGAATGGAAATATACGTTTCTTTTCCGTATGCTTTTCTCAGGGTTTTCTCCAGGTCAACCGTTATTTCATGGGCCTGCTCAATATTGAGATGATTGAGTACTTTAATATGAATATCAATGGCAATCTGATTGCCGATTTTGCGGGTTTTAAGTTCATGGGGGTCATGCACGCCCTTTACTTCGGCAGCAATCTGAAGAATTTCATCCTCGTGCGCGCTGGGTAAGGAGGTTTCAATAAGTTCCAGAAGTGTCTCCCGTGTTATTTTTATTGCAATCCGGAATATAAAAAAGGATACAATTACAGCGGCCAGGGGGTCGAGAATTACCCAGTCACTCCCCAGGAAAATGGCTCCACCGATGCCAAGCAAAGCGCCAAAAGAGGAATAAACGTCGCTCCGGTGATGCCATGCATTGGCAATAACCACCTGGCTTTGGGTTTGCCTTCCCACCTGAATTGTATAACGAAACAGTATTTCCTTAATAATAACAGAGCCGATAGCCGCATAAAAAGCACCCAAACCCGGTTGTGGCAATACAACACCTTGTGTTACCCCGTATATCTTCATGATTCCGGAGTAGAACAATCCTACTCCCACAATAATAAGAACACCTCCTACAAAAGCAGTGGCCAGGGTTTCGACCTTACCATGGCCATACTTATGATTATGATCGCGAGGCCGTTGCGAAACAGACAGACTGCCAACCACAACAAGGTCGGTAGCAAAGTCGCTGACCGAATGAACACCGTCGGCTATCATGGCAGAACTTCTGCCGAAAATACCTGCTAAAATCTTGAGAACTGTAAGTATGAGATTGGCTACAAAGCCAATCCATATTACTTTTCGCGTTCTGAGTTTAAGTTCTCTGTCCATGAGAAAGGAGATGGTGATTTGAAACAAAAAAGCCCTGAATTTACTTCAGGGCTGCAAAGTTAACCACCAAAATCGTCTAAGTCAATATTTTCTTCAGGAACACCTAAATTATCCAGCATTTTCAAAACGGATTCATTCATGATGGGAGGCCCACACAGATAGTACTCAACCTCTTCGGGCTCTTCATGCTTTCCTAAATAGTTATCCAGTACAACCTGATGAATAAACCCCGTATAACCATCCCAGTTGTCCTCGGGAAGGGGTTCTGAAAGAGCGATATTGAATTTAAAGTTGGGAAAATCCTGCTCAATCTTTCTGAATTCTTCTTCATAAAAGATTTCCCTCTTGGAACGGGCTCCATACCAGTACGACACTTTTCTGTCAGTTTTCATGGTTTGAAAGAGATGAAAAATATGTGAACGCAAAGGAGCCATGCCTGCACCCCCTCCAATGTATATCATTTCTCTGTCGGTTTCCTTAATGAAGAATTCGCCGTAGGGGCCAGAAACAGTAACCTTGTCGCCAGGTTTGCGCGAAAAGATGTAAGAGGAACAGATACCGGGATTTACTTTCATAAACTGGTTCTTCTCCCTGTCCCATGGGGGTGTGGCAATCCGGATATTGAGTTTTACAATATTGCCTTCGGCCGGGTGATTGGCCATGGAATAAGCCCGGTTAATGGGTTCGGGGTTGGTCATTTTCAAATCCCACATTTTCAGGTTGTCCCAGTCTTCACGGAATTTATCCTGAACCTCCATATCCTTGAATTCTATTTCACAAGGGGGAACATCTATCTGTATATACCCCCCAGACTGGAAGTCGAGATCTTCACCTTCAGGAAGTCTTACCACGAACTCTTTAATGAAGGTTGCTACATTATCGTTGGAAACCACTTCACACTCCCATTTTTTGATCCCAAAAATCTCTTTGGGAATCTGGATTTTCATATCCTGCTTAACTTTCACCTGGCAGGCAAGTCTCCATTTATCCTGAATTTCTTTCCTGCTAAAATAGCCCACTTCAGTAGGAAGGATGTCGCCTGCACCATCCAGCACCTGGCATCTGCACACAGCACATGTACCGCCACCCCCACAAGCACTGGGAAGAAAGATTCCCTGCTCGGAAAGCGTATTCAGGAGTGTGCCCCCGGCATTCACATCAAGCTGTTTGTCTTCATTGATATTTACAGTAACCGGCCCCGACGGAACCAGTTTATGCCTGGCATAGAGCAATATTCCTACCAGCATTAGCATGACAGCCAGAAACATGATCACGCTCAGTATAACAATCCATACATTGGTACTTATCAAAAATATCATGGTCAAAAATCAATTTGGTTGATAACTATAATTCAATTCCCATGAAGCTCATAAAGGCAATCCCCATAAGCCCGGTAATTATATAAGTGATACCCAGTCCACGCAAAGGAGCAGGTACATTGGAATATCGGATTTTTTCACGGATTGCTGCAATTCCTACAATAGCAATAAACCAGCCCACACCACTACCCAGCCCAAAAGACATGGCCTCACCGATATTGGCGTAATTTCTTTCCTGCATAAAAAGAGATCCTCCCAATATAGCACAGTTAACAGCAATCAAAGGGAGGAAAATTCCCAAACTACTATACAAAGTGGGGCTGAACTTTTCAATGAGCATTTCGACCAACTGTACCATAGCTGCAATAATGGCGATGAACATGATGAAAGACAAAAAGCTCAAATCAATAGAGACAAACTGGGGTCCGAGCCAGGCAAGGGCACCGCGACCAATGATATAATTTTCAAGCAGAAAGTTTACCGGGACAGTTATACCCAGGACAAAAATTACAGCAAACCCTAATCCCACAGAAGTCTGAACCGTACGAGACACAGCCAGGTAGGAACACATACCCAAAAAGTATGCAAAAACCATATTGTCAATAAAAATCGACTTGACAAATATATTTACTAATTCTTCCATTTTTATTTCTTTTTCGAGTTAACAAATATGATTGTGCGAGGGATTAGCTTACATCAACAAGTGCCCTGTCGCGATGACGGTGAATCCAGATAATTACACCTACAGTAATGAGCGCCATGGGAGGCAGGATCATCAAACCGTTGTCAACATATCCAAAATTGTACATAAAGTTGGGAATTGCCTGATATCCCATTAGAGTACCTGAGCCCAGCAATTCCCGAATTGCCCCTACCAGCAGCAATATGCTTCCATAACCGGCAGCGTTTCCAATTCCATCCAGAAAGGAGGGCCATACTTTGTTGTTTAGTGCAAAAGCTTCCAGACGCCCCATGATAATACAGTTGGTTATGATCAATCCTACAAAAACAGAGAGCTGACGGCTAACATCGTAAACAAATGCTTTTAGCACCTGGTCAACAAGTATTACCAGTGAAGCAACCACAGTTAACTGCACAATGATACGAATTCTGGGAGGGATACCATGTCTTAGCAAGGAGATAATGACATTGGCCAATCCCATTACTGCCACAACAGCTATGGCAAGCACCAGTGAAGCTCTAAGCTGCACAGTAACAGCGAGTACAGAACAAATACCCAGCACCTGCACAGTAATGGGATTTTCCTTCCCGATAGGATCGCTCAGCAGCCTTTTGTTTTTGGGTGAAAACAACTGTTCTTTTGGGATGTTATTTTTTTCTTCGCTCATGATGTTTTCTGTTTTAAAAAGTAAGGTTTGTAAAGTTGAAGCCCATTTCTAATCATAGCTGTAACCCCATTGGAAGTAATAGTTCCTCCACTGATACCATCAACTGCATGGTCATCACTGCTGGGGGCTCCCCCTTTTACAACCACAACGGGTTTAAATTCGCCATCCTCGTCAAATATTCTCTTGCCTACAAATTGTCTTTCGAAAGGAGGGTCTGCAATTTCAGCTCCCAGGCCGGGTGTTTCACTGGCATGGTCGAAATTGGCACCGGCAATGGTGGTCAGATCACCCCTGAAACTCAGGTATCCCCAGATGGGTCCCCACAGTCCGTTGCCCCGCAAAGGTATAATGTAGAACAATTCACCATCTACATTGGCGATAAACAAGGGAAGTTGTCTTTCTTCAATGGGTTTGCGATTTTCATCCTGAAGGTCAACCTCAAAGGCATCGCCCTCAATTTCTTCGCCGAGATGGTTTATTACTTTGGTTTGGGTTATATATTGTTCAAAAAGCTCAATAGCTTCCCCTTTGGGAGCAGAAATTTCTATGGTAGATAAGATATTCTGCATTTTTTCAATACGCATATTCCTCTCCTGCAAGGGTCTGAGTAAAGTGGCAGCGGTAGACAAAACCAATGCTACAACAATGACCATTACGGAGGCATACATAAAAACATATCGGTTACTCATTGTATAATCTTTTTACGGTTTGATTAAGCCTGTGTTTGTAAACGAACTTTCTGCATTCGCTTCATGCGCTTTTTAATGTTAGCCTCCACTACATAATGGTCGATAAGAGGAGCAAACACATTCATAAACAGGATGGCCAGCATCATACCTTCGGGATAGGCCGGATTGACCACCCGAATAAGTACTGTAAGGACACCTATCAGAATGCCATAAATATACTTACCCACACCTGTTTGTGAGGCGGAAACCGGGTCGGTCGCCATATAAACAGCTCCGAAAGCAAAGCCTCCTAAAATCAGATGCTTGTAAGCCGGCATGGCCATAAATTCATTTACAGCAAAGAGATTTAAGATGCCGCCCATAAGTAAACCACCCAGAAATACTGAAGCCATAATCCGGAAGCTTCCTATACCGGTAGCCACCAAAACTATTGCCCCAAGCAGGATAGCAAAGGTGGAAGTTTCACCAATTGAACCCGGGATAAAACCAAAAAACAGATCAAAGTCAGATGGCATAGTTCCTTCACCTGAAGCCATTATGGCAAGGCCCGTGGCACCAGAATATCCATCTACAAAGGTTTGTGCACCTTCGTAAACCCACACCTCACCTGATAAGTAAGATGGGTAGGCAAAAAACAGGAAAGCCCTTGCCAGCAAGGCAGGATTAAGAATATTCATACCTGTGCCACCAAAAACCTCCTTGCCTATTATGACAGCAAAAATGGTTGCAACTGCTACCATCCATAAGGGAGTGGTTACAGGAATTACCAGGGGTATCAACATTCCGGATACCAGGAATCCTTCATTGACCTCATGATCGCGGGCTGAAGCAAAAATAAATTCGATAGCCAAACCAGCAACATAACTTACCACAATGATGGGCAACACCTTGATCAGGCCAAAGATCACCTGATCCATAAATTCCACTTCCATTCCAATGGCTTTGTAATGCTGGAAACCTACGTTCCAAATTCCAAACAACAAGGCTGGAATAAGAGCAATTATTACATGTACCATTGTTCTTTTCATGTCAATGGCATCCCGGATGTGACTTCCCCTGTGGGTAACATCGCCTTTTACGTAAAGAAAGGTTTCAAATGCTTCAAAAGACCGGTGGAATTTTTCAAGTCTGCCGCCTTTCTCAAAGTTGGGTTTTACCTTTTCGACTAAATTAATTAACGCCTTCAATTTTATGTCCTTTTTGGGTTAATAAAATCAGATATATAATTTACAATCCTAATACTAAGAAAACTCCTTTCGAATAACATCCAGCCCTTCTCTGATGGTGTCCTGGATTTCAATCTTGGAAGGACACACGTACTCGCACAAGGCAAAATCTTCGGGTGCAACTTCATATATCCCAAGTTTTTCCATCATGTCAATGTCATTTATCATGATGGATTTGAGCAATTGCATCGGCATAATATTCATGGGCAAGACCTTTTCGTACAGTCCTGTAATAACGAAAGGCCTTTCACCGCTGCGAATATTGGTATTCAGACGGAATTTTTTGCCCGGCATCAGGAAAGCAGGAAAGGATCGTGAAATGCTGAATTTGTCAAAATTGGGCAACATCCAACCCAATACTTCCGGCTTGTCTCCTTCGGGGATAACAGTGATTTGGTTGTCATAAAACCTGAGAAAACCATTTTCATTTACCTTGCATCCTGTCAAAACGTCACCACTAATAAACCGCAGACGCACATCAGGTTCTCTTCGTATGTTTTTCTGTGCAATGTCTAAAACTTTAGCACCGTTTATTACCCTGTAGTACCTTGGATTCAATATTTCAGAGCCGGCAAGGGCAATAATTTCAGAGGCATCATAAATTCCTTTTTCAAAAAGTCGTCCGATCATGATTACGTGCTGTATGCCCGCATACCAAACCACATCTCCTTTGTCAACAGGGTCAATATGATGGATTTGAATGCCCACCAATCCGGCTGGATGTGGACCCTCAAACTGATGAATCTTTACATTTTTGGCATTGAGAAATCCTTTGTTGAGGGTAGTTTTGGCGTGAACACTCAAATGTACATCGCCATCGGTTAATTTTGAGAGTGCATTGAGGCCTGTTTGGAATTCCCTTTCCTGACCATTGAGAATAAAATCAAGATCCGCAGCCAGGGGAGCACTGTCAAATGCTGAAATAAAAATGGCTTTCGGCTTATCGGCGGGATTGGCTACCACAGCGTAAGGTCTTTGTCTGATGGCCGGCCATAAGCCACTTTGAAGAATTTTTTCAGCCACCTCTTCCCTTTCAAGGGTAAGCGGGTCAGCTTCGCCAAACTCAACATACTCATCAGTAGCATCCGCATCAATGGTTACCCGAAGGATGCGCCGCTTTTCTCCACGCACCAAATCAGAAAAAGTTCCACTTACAGGTGATGTGAAAATGATTTTTTCGTTATATTTATCGAAAAACAATGGAGTACCTGCTTTTACTTTTTCTCCTTCTTTGACAAGCATCTTTGGAGTCAAACCATGAAAATCCGGTGGGCATACACTGTATTTTGCAGATCGTGGAGAAGTATTCAGAATTTTTTCTGCCTCTCCCTGCATAGGGATGTCTAATCCTTGCTTAATTTTTATTGCCTTTGACATTTTGTTGGTTCTATTTTTGCACTATATTAAACAACAAATTTAGAGATATTTTTACATCTGAAAAACTTTTTATTCAACTCAGTTCTTAAAATAATAAATTATTCAAATAAATAAATATACTACTTACAATATCAAAACCAGAACGATGCAAACTCTGAAACCTCTTTTCCGCATTCTGACACCGAAATCAGTAATTTACTTTTATATTCTATTGGCATTTTTAAGTTCTTTTTTTAGTCCCCTGCAAGCCTTGAACAGAAATAATTCTCTAATTGCAGAAAGACAGACAGAATTGAATGAAACAACTGAATTTCAACCTCCTGGAAGCGATTACTACGAGGATGACTACCTACGCTACAGCGATTTCGTATATGTCAACAACATTAAATCTGTTTTGTTTAACCGCAAAGGTTGGGAATTGTCTCCACCCATTATAGAATTTAATTCAGCTGAACAACTGATCCTTCGCTTTGATGATCTGGATGCTGATTTCAAAAACTATGCATACACCATTGTCCATTGCGATGCCATGTGGCAGCCATCAGGTTTGATGGAATATGAGTATATTGAAGGGTTCTATGAGGACAGAATCAGTGAATATTCATTTTCCATAAACACCAGGGTCCCCTTTTCCCACTATTCTCTGGAGTTTCCCAACCCTAACATGAAACCCAAACTTTCGGGGAATTATTTACTGAAAGTTTTCATTGATGGCAACAGAGAGGATGTAGTTTTAACCCGAAGGTTTATGGTATTTGAGCAGAGGGTGACCATTGACGCTACTGTAAAACAAGCTACCAACCTGAATTACCGGGACACCAAACAGGAAATTGATTTTTCTGTAAATACCAGTCTCTATCCCATATCCAATCCCTACCGGGATCTGAAAGTGCTCATTACCCAAAACGGAAGATGGGACAATGCCATTTACGGATTACAACCCAGGCTGGTGCAGGGCAATATGCTCATTTATGATTATGAAGACAGGAACCTTTTCCAGGGAGGAAATGAATTCAGGAATTTCGACACCAAAAGTCTAAGGCACAGGAGCTTAAATATTGAAGAAATCAACGCCATTAGCAATGGATGGGAAGTGCGCCTGAGACCTGACAGAAACCGGCGATTTCTAAGGTACACGACCCGGGATGATATTAACGGAAGATTTTTGATCAAGACAGAAGATTATTCCGATGATTTACTGGAAAGTGATTACGCCTGGGTCTATTTTGTTTTGCCTCATAATAACCCACTCCCCGATGGCAACATTTATGTGATGGGAGCATTAACCGACTGGATTTTTTCTTCGCGCAATAAAATGGAGTACAACTACAGAGACTCCCGTTATGAGTTGCGTCTTTTGCTTAAACAGGGCTTTTATGATTACCAGTATATATATCTGGAGGATGGAACGGACGTTGGTGATGAGTCAGTTTTTGAAGGCACCCATTCCATTACCGAAAACGACTACACCATTTATATTTACTACAGGAAGCCGGGAGATATTTACGATAGTCTCATTGGAATTCAACACATCAATTCAGGGATTTAACCAGCAGTCCTGTTTCCGGTCAATGCCCCGCGCACCGGGATGTTGTTTTCAGCCTCCCGCCATCAGGTGAATTACAGCCACTTTATCTCCGTCTTTGATAACGGTTGTGTCATAATCTTCCCGTTTAACAGTGGTGTCATTAACACGCACCAGCAACATTTTGTAGGAGAAGTTTTTCACTTCGAGCAGTTGCTGAATGGTTAAGTGCTTGTATTCTGGTATGGATTCATTTCGGTTGTTCAGCTGAATATTCATATTTTCTA
>RECE01000210.1 GCA_007694165.1 Bacteroidota bacterium | reverse complement strand
AGATTCATAGAACGCTTTGGATAAAATCTCCTGAACCATAACAGGAGAGTTTGCCCAGACAATTTCAGCTAACCTTATGGCAAGTGTCGGGTTTTTATCCAGTTGTTCCCTGGCTAATGAAGCAATTGTGAGATTTTGTGAGTGTTTCTTTTGTGCGTCGGATTGAAAATAAAAAACAACTGCTACAATTAAAGCAAGCAAAGCCAAACCTAAAAGGCTGTAGGTTTGTCTCAGCCGCTTTTTTGTTTTGGCCAGTTCTAATTTCTTTTTAACTGCTTCTTCCCTCTGTTGCCTTAATTCTTCCTGACGCTCATTTTCAAGCCTTATTCGTTCGAGTTCGTCAATGTATTTTTTTTGGGACTCCAGGATAGGTTCAACAAGCGTATCATGGCTCACCTCGTAACTAAACCGTCCGAAAGTATTGCGCTCAGCTCTAAGGAGGTGCGCATCAACAAGATTACGCAATTCCTTTTCGTCAAGATATTCTTTACAAATCTCCTGATCCAGCGAAATACGCTGGTGGTTACGTATCAGTTCATCTTCGATCAGCCGCTTAGCTTTGTCGCGGTTTTCTTCCTGCAAGCGATTGATGGAATCGAAGTAAAAATTCAGGAAGATGTTTTTGAATTCCGGCAGATCGTCCACCTCAATTTTTACCGCATCTCCGGTGTGCTTTTCGGCAGCGATCTCTTCGATGCGGTGGCAAACAATTTGCAATTGGGTGGTTTCAATGTATTCAGTTCCGCCATCACTCAGCTCATGAATTATTTTA
This sequence comes from Bacteroidota bacterium, assembly GCA_007694165.1. Lineage (GTDB taxonomy): Bacteria > Bacteroidota > Bacteroidia > Bacteroidales > UBA7960 > SKVR01. Next base: position 11,772 of record RECE01000210.1, on the reverse strand, counting down.
TCAATGGCGTTTTTTTGAAATTCAAAAGGCGGGGTTTCAAACCCGGGATCTTTATCCATAGCCGGGTTGATGATCGCCTGGCGTGCCTGATCGTAGGTGAGCGGCAGCAATTCGTAGAAGGTGCTCTGGATATCGGGTAGTTTGTCGGATAGATTATTAAGCAGGCTCAACCGGTCGGAGCGGATGGCAAAAATCGTTTTGATCTCAATTTTTTTGTGCAACAGCCCGATTGTATCACGACTGAATAATTCCCTGTTGTTCTGTCGTGCCCCGGCAATTAGCGCGGCAATCCGGTCGGGGAGTTTGAGCTCGGTAAGCTCATAAAGCTGGCTTTTAAAGTCGTCAATATCTTTCTTAGGAAAAGAGAAGAGTTCTTCAAACTGGTCGAAAACCAGGGTGAATATTTTCCCGGGCTCATCAGCCCCAGGCTTTTGCGCGAGAAGTTGAGCCTTTTTGAAATAGTACCAGAGCGTTTTATCATTTTCGTTGTCACCAACGATTTGATCTATGATGGTATCGTTCCGTGTATCCAAATCATCAACAACTGTTTTTAGTGCGTTGATCACACGTTCCAGCGGCGTTTCTGCTCCCTTCTTGTAAGCAAAAAGCCTGATGCTGATTGTTGTGTATGTTTCGGGAAGTTTCGGCAACACGCCGGCTTCGAGCAACGAAGTTTTTCCTAATCCGGATTTCGAATAGAGCAGCACTTTTTTCTCTACCTGTATTAAGGTGAGCACCTTGTCAATATCCTTATCCCTTCCGTAAAAGATCCTTGATTGTTGCCTGGTAAAAGGCGTTACTCCCGGATATCTGTGCAGTCCCATGGTCAGGAATTTAATTTTTCTTGAAATCTTGTAATGCTGCCGGCAATCTCCCCAACCTGACCTTCAATTTTGATGAGTTCGTCCAGGTTGTCCTCTGTGCCAACTTTTGCGCTGAGGCTTTTCAGTTTCATGAAGCTCTTGTGCACAAAACCCTGGCTCAGGTTTCGGCTGGTTCCATCTTCGCCGACATTGTGGATCAGCCACTCAATAAACTGGCTGTGCTCGTTGTCAATAAAAGTGATGTTGAATTGCCTGGCAATAAACTTCTCAATGTCTTCCTTTACATTCTTGTTGCCAATGGTCAAGCGGTGTGCCCCGGTCTTTTTATGCTCAAATTCGAGGATAAAAAGCAAGAGGCGGTTGTACCATTTATTAAAATCAAACCCGATAAACAGGTAATGCGTGGCATCCTGAATTTTTTTCTTGATCTCAGTAGGAATGTGTATTTTATTGAGGTAGTTATAAAAATTTTCGTAGGTAAAAATATACCTGCCGTTACTTGTCGCATTTCCAAGTATGTTATAGACCATAGGTTTTTCAGGGGTCATCGGCTCAACCTCCTGTTTTGTGCCATCGTAAGACAGAAACTGATGATCCAGGTCATAATCGCTAAAAACCTTGTGCATGGTATCATCAGGGCACAACGAAATGATCAGGCTGAATGGCACCTGGGCAAGTTGCTCGAGTATTTTCCTGCCTGTTTTGTTTTTGCGGGGGAACTCCTTGCTGTAGAAATCAAGGATATCGTAGAGGATGATTTCGTCAGCTTCAGGTGAAAAATATCCTTCATTTTCAAGATATTCTATTTCGGGATAATCCAGCACAAGCTCCTTGTAAAACTCCTGATGCAACGAGTCGCCCTGGCTGTTGACAGAAATCTCAGGGCCAATAAAAAGGACGCAACGCTGGTACTGGAGGGCTTGCAAAAGCCGCCTCCATCTTATGGCATCGTAGGCTGGATCGTCTTCAGGTGGTGTAATTGCTTCCGGTTTAGGGCCATTTTTAACTTTGTCATCAATTACCTCCAGGGTCTCAGCCAGTTCTTTGAGCTTAACATTCAGACTCTCTTTTTGTTGCTTAATCTCAATTGGCAGGTCTTTGGCAATACTGATGATAATATCCCTTGCATTGATGTCCTGCAGAACAATGTTGCTGTCTCCGGTAATTTTACTGGTGTTGTTTGTCATCTGGTGATGTTGATATTGCCTTGGGTGTTAATGTCTTGGAAGCCAATGTTTTCATTGCCTTCGATGTTCATGGTGTTGGTTTTGGAGGGCATTGGGATTCCTTCTTTTTGCATCAAATTCTGAAGCTCCTCCAATTTGGCTGCAAGCTGACTTTGCAGTGCCTGGTTGTCTTCGAGCACAAATTCCAGATTGGCTTTGATGCTGTTTACGTTATCCTCTACCTGCTGGTTGGCTTCGATCTGCTGCAACTTCTCCCGGGCCGAGGGTTTGCCAAGAGCGCTGCCTATCCATTTAATGACGCCTTCTACAGCTTTACCAACCGTTTCATTTTCCTTTAGTTTGCTGGCCTGGCTAAGAACCACGCCGGCAAGGGCTATTACTTCCATCATGATTGTATATAGTTGAAATTAAAAAACAAACAAAAACAGAAAATGTTTGAAGACCGATTCAAAAAAACAAAACACCTGTTCAACGACAATTTCCTGAATTTTGAAACTGCACGTTAAGAACCCCGGATTCATTATATCCTTTCCCAGTCGGACCGGATATGGTAGCCCTCACCATCCGGCTGTGTGATACGTGCAATCCATTGGTAAGTAGTGGGCCATTTTCTGAAGACAACCGCCACACAGTAGAGAAAACGCAGTGATAGTTTGGTTGAGCGGTCAATTTAGATTAGAATTAATATTTGAAGGCAATATGGTATAGCCAACCCCGCAACTGCACATCCACTTAACCCCTGAGCTTAACTTTAGAAAAACGGACTGCATAGGAAAAACTTAAATAACTGTATGGTTTATTTCGTGAGCAAACTCAAAAAATAGATTATCTTTTTCCCCAGGGCTGCATACCTCAAACCTTCAGGTGGAAAGGGCACGCTCAGGCTCCGCACTGCTGCAGACAATAACCTCATGTTTCGGGTTAAGGATGCTTCCGCTGCGCATATAGCCGATGGAAAAGTGCACAATCCTGATTTGCTGCAATTATCAGTCTTCTTAGCCCAAAACCCGGCGTTGAGTATTGCTGGCAAATCATTCTCCCTAAGCGGAAAACCCAAAGTGGAGGCCGACATCTTTCATAAATCATTCCTGTCGGGCCTGGTCAATGGCCCGGAAGATGCGGACAAGCTGTGGGACTACCTGAAAGCCCAGGCATTGATTAAGGAAGTGGCCGGACAGCCGGCAGCGGGGAACCTGAAAACAGCCGCTCTAACCCGCAATCCGGACTCCCTCAGTAAGGTTTTGAAAGACCAGGGCATTGACAACCTGGCTTTGGAATTATTGAAAGAAGGCAATGATGCTGACGCCAGCTCAATAGCTTGCTCATAGCTGGTCTTTCTCAATACGGTACTGTAGTAATAGCTCATAGTTGTTATTTTTCCCATTTAAGCAGATGGATGAATAAAATGCTTGATCCGAAGTTTCTGCTTTAATCGTTTTGAGTATCTTTCATGTCATTTGAAAATACCCGGAACACTAAATCCCTTATTCATACCGCAGAGACAATGAAGGATTCATGCTTGCCGCTTTTATGGCGCGGTAGCTTATGGTGAGCAGTGCTATGGTGGCAGCCAGCAACAGTCCCTTTAGAAAATCCATGGGGTTGAGGATAACACGATATTGGTAGTTCTGCAACCAGTCCTGGGCAACCCAGTAAATCATTGGCCATGCTATGGCTGTGCTGATGGTTATCAGGATAATGATTTCCCGCGATACCATAAACCAGATATCCAGTGTGGAAGCTCCAAAAGTTTTCCTTACGCCTATCTCCTTGGTCTTTTGTGAAATGGTAAAAGAGGTAAGTCCGTAGAGGCCCAGCGAGGCAATGACAATGGCCAGCAGGGTAAAGATTACAGAAAGGCTGGCATTTTGTTTTTCCTCCCTGTAAAGCCTTTCCAGGTCCTTATCTAAAAAGAAATATAGCATGGGTTCTTGTGCAGTATATGAAGCCCATTTTTGGTTGATTTGCTCCATTGCAGTTTTGGGAGAGCCCGGACTAAGACGGATGCTGATATAGCCCCAGTTCATTCCTTCATGTTTGAATTTCATGATGGCTGGTTTTATGTCATTTCTCAGCGATTCAAAATGAACATCGCGGGAAACGCCAATCACCGGCAAAACAGACCTTTCGCTGTCACCATCCAGAAAGCGTGTTTCCAGTGGATTTTCCAGGGCAAAATTTCTGGCTGCTCTCTGGTTGATGATGCAAGCCTGCTTGTCGGTGAGCAAATCGGGATTGAAAAACCTCCCTTCGGCCATCTCCATGCCATAAGTTTTCAGAAAGTCAAAATCTACCCAGGTAGTTTGCAACAAAAAAGACTCTTCAGGTCTTCCCTGGATATTATAGCCGTTATTGTTATTGGGCCGGCCGGGTACTGCTGAAGAGGCGGATACTGAAACGATTCCTGACAGACCCATCAGATCGTTTTTGAATGTGTTCACCTGATCGCCTAATACTCCGGCCCGGCGCAGCACCACAATCTGCTCCTTGTCGAAGCCCAGGTCTTTGGTGAGCATGTAGTTGATTTGCCGGTGCATGATGAGTGTTCCCACAATCAGTACGATAGAAATGGAAAACTGCAAAGTCGTCAAAACCCTGCGCAGATTGATCAAATCGCTGCCATTGCCCGCTTTTCCTTTGAGCACCCTTACAGGATTGAAAGAGGAAAGGTAAAATGCAGGGTAAATTCCTGCAAAGATTCCGATAACCATAGCGAAAAGCAAAAGAACAGGAAGTGTGTACCAGGGGCTGAAGTAATTGAGGGTTAGTTGTGTGTGGAGCAGGTTGTTGACAAAGGGCAAAGAGACCTCAACAATTAATACTGCCAGTAACATCGCCAACAGGGCCAGGAGAATCGTTTCGGTGAGAAATTGTGTCATGAGCATACCCTGCGATGAACCACTCACCTTTTTTACACCGACCTCTTTGGCCCTTTTGGAGGCCTGCGCCGTTGACAGGTTCATAAAATTTACCGCCCCAATAATCAGTATCAAAACACCAATGCTTCCAAAAATTCTCAGATACCGCGGATCGTTAGGGGTAGCAAGTGGCTGTTCAATGGCAGGATTGAGTTGAATGTCGGTAAGCGGTTGCAGGAAAATACTGTATTTGTTGCCCTGGTTCAAAAAGTCTTCGATGCTAATGCCCAGGTAATCTCTGAGCTCTGGCCCCACATATTTTACAATCAAATCATTCAGACCCGACTCCACGTTTTCCGGAGTGGTTTCAGGATGCAGCATGACAAAAGTACTGAAACTGTTGCTAAGCCAGGTTGGATTTTCAGCCCTGGGATTACTGATGAAAGAACCAATGGCGTTGGCTCTGAAGTGTGTGTTTTCGGGAATATCAGCCATGATTCCGGTAACCCTGTAAAGGTTCTCACTCGTGCCCACCCTGATCATTTTATCTAAGGGATCGATTGAGTCAAAAATCCTTTCGGCCATGCTTTCTGTCAATACAACTGAAAAGGCCTGGTTGAGTGCAGTTTGTGGATTGCCACGAAGAAGTGGGATATCGAAAAAGTCGAAGAAGGTAGAATCTGCTTCTACAAAATGTTCTTCCACAAAAAACTTGTCTTCGTATTTAATCACTGTCTCACTGAATCCATTCATCCTCAGGCAGCTTTCTACACCCGGCAACTCCCTTACCATGGCCGGGCCGATGGGAGGGGCTGTGTAAGCCCCGGTGAATTCTTCTCCACCAAGAATGCCATTGAGAGCCAGCTGGTAAATTCTGTCTTTGTCCTCATGGTATTGGTCGTAGCTGAGTTGATGGACGATAAAAAGTCCGATGATCAAGCTGCAGGCAATGCCGATGGCAAGCCCGCCAACATTGATAATTACATACCCTTTCTGGCGGCGCAGGGTTCGTATGCTGTGTTTTAGCAGAGTAGAAAGCATTTTGTGGTTGGTTTTGTGGATATTGTAAACCTTTTCAAATTTGGGTTACATTTTGGACGAGGGAACCGTCCCGAATGTTACAGTGTCGAAGAAAAAAAGCTTTGAATCTATTGATTAACCCAATCCAATCATATGTTCCGGAATATCTGTAATATACATCATCTCCCTTCCCTGAAGGATTGTCCTGTAATGCAATTGCTATGTTTACCCTGTTTATAAGTGAAATAAATACACCGTTATATTTAAGGGCAGTAAGTCCAGCCGAATACATTCCTGCTTTGTTCTGCTAAAGTTACGATATAATTCATTACTTTTTCCTCTCACTTTTCTGCGAGATGAGAGGCGTCCACTGGCAGTTAATCCTTGAGGGGAGGGGTACCTGAATACCTGCCTGCATGTATATAATTCGCAGGTTCTGGTATACTACGACTTTATTACGCTACTTCACGCTTTGCATTCGGCATGTTAGAACCTTTAACAATGCAAAATAGACTATTGCAGCTGTTACCAATCCTGTCAGGATTCCACCTAATAAGAGTGAAAGAAAAACATCGGATCCTGCTTTGATGATGATTGAAATAAACTGAAAATTAAGGTTATCGTTAAGAACAAAGTCAGGGTTAATTCCCAGAAGGTTCTTTCCCAGCCAGTAATTGAATGAAAAAACAAATGCTCCGGTTGCAACATTTGTATTGAAAACTGCAATGCAGGCAGCTTTTTTATTGAGCTTAAATAATGTGGCAATCCCAAAAGACACCATTAGTTGAAAACCCGGTATGGGCAGCATTCCAATAAATGAACCAAGGGCAAATCCTTTGGCGATTACCTTAGGTTCATCCTTGAGTGAGAATACATCTTTGAATGATTTGAAAGGATTTTTGAGAGTCATTTTATCAGAATATTATTGCATTAAGTGATTGGTTATATGTAGTTTGTATGAATGAATACTAAGTAAATTCTATTTATTCTACTTATTAACTTAGATCAAATTTATTCGAGTCAGAGTTCTTTCAGCCTGACGAAGGAATGGAATATTTTATTCTGAATTATCGGGTCTCGGATAAAACGCGGTATGGTTGACTTTGAAAAGGAAATTGCGGAAAATTGTACTTCTGTGGTTTCATTATCCAATTGGCTTAATTCCCATTTACCAAAGTACAGCTGCTGGCGGGTTACATTCTTCAAAGGGGCAATATAACCGGGCACTGCAAACATAAGGATTATGGTTTTTTCATTTTCTTTCAACAATACATTTTTAACTACCAGATCCTGTTGAGAAAATGGATATGGAATATCATACACTGTATGGGTAATCCAGCTGAAGCCTTCGTGCTTTAAAATTTTCAGACTTCGTGCACCATCGTTCCAGGTCATCACTTTTTCAGGTTGAATAAGATTGGTCAATACACTTTGAACATCAGCATTCATAATAAAATGTGACGCGATCTCCCTGGTTTTTGCAGAATCTCCAAATGATAGCCACCGACTCTTTAGTGTAACACCTTTATCTTGTTTGATGATTTCCCAACTTGTGCTCGAAGCTACCTCAATTACCTGCCTGATGTCATCCATGGCACTCCAGGATATTTGTTGAGCCTGTGTATTTGTTCTGCAAGCCGTAAGAAAAAGAATGAGGCTTATTATTGTCAGGCTATCTATTAACTTTTTACTTTTATTCTTCATTTTTATCATTGTTAAATTTGAATGCTAAACGGTTTTAATTTTTTTGAAATAGTTAAGAGTATCAGTTATGGCACTTTCAACGGTCCGGTATTTCACACCAAGCTCTGTAACTGATTTTTCATTGGAATAGTAATTGTTGATACAAAGAATTTTCATATTAACGAGGCTAAGGTTTGTTTTAATTCTCGCAAATCTTAACAGTTCGCCGCACATACCCATCCCTAGTAAAATGAGCCTTGGGATTTTTATCATTACAGGGTTCTGGTTCGCAATTGTATTCAACTTCCTGAAGAAGTCCTTATACGAAAGATTTTCATTGGCCAGAATATAATTTTCCCTGATCTTTCCGGTTTCCAAACATTTTATGATACCGCCGGCAACATCTTCCACGTGCACAAAGTTCTTCCCACCTGGAGGGAAAAAAATGGCATACTTATTCCAACCATAAAGAATAATTTTTCCGGAACTGGGTTTAGTGTCAAAAGCCCCTAACATGAATGTAGGGTTTACAATGATCGTTTCCATCAAATGCTTATGACTCAGCAAATATTCTTCTGCTTCCTTTTTGCTTTGGGCATAAAATGAAAAGTTAAAAGGCTCTCTGATAGAAATACTTTCATTTCCGGGCTTATCATATGAACCATACCCCATTGTATTGGCTGAACTTACGAATACAAACCTCTTTACTTTGCACCTGACCGCGGCATGAAAAAGCTGAACAGTGGCATTGATATTTACCTTTTGATAATCAGAATAATACAACATGTTTTGACTCGTAATAGCAGCTATATGAACTACATAATCCACATCTTTCAACATAGTTGTAAAGTCACCAAACAAGTCTCCCTCAACCAATTGCAAATTGCAGCTATGAGTTCCCTTATACCTGGATTTATCCCTGACCAGTCCTTTCACGTAATAGCCGTTTTTGATCAGGAGATGTAGTAAGTTTGTACCAAGCAGGCCATTAGCTCCTGTCACAAATACTCTTTTCATAACTGATTTCTCTTTTTATAATTTGTGTCATCATGGGTAATTTGATCCAAATGGGTAGTAGTGCTGCCAGGAGCCAGGTTAAAGGATTGACCATGATAACCGTATCTCTCCTAAGCAATCTGGTTATGCAGTAATTCGCAACTTTAGCCGGTTGCAGCAAGGTCAGTTTTCCTATAACCCCCTGCCTTTCGATTCTGGAGGTAATCTCCTTATTGGTAGCTATTGCACCCGGATTGACTACACTAACAAATACGTTGGTATTTTTCAGTTCGGCATACAATCCACGGGAAAATGAATGTACAAAAGCTTTTGACGCAGGATATACAGTCTTATACCCTACAGGCGAAAAAGCTGCGATACTGGAAACATTAAGTACAAAAGATTGCGGCTGTCTTTTTAAATTGGGCAGCAATTGGTGGGTTAGCAGGGCAGTGGCTTTTATATTTACCTGAATAATGGTGTCAATATAATCAATATGCGCTTCCTCAAATTGCTTTGTACCTCCGATTCCTGCATTGTTAATAAGGATACTGACATTAAAATTCTCATTCAGCCAATTTGCCAAAGCCCTGATATTACTGTCCACTGAAAAATCTGTTTCATAATAAAAGGATTGGACTTTAAATTCCCGGCTAATCCAATCCGACAGTTGGCTAAGGTTTTGCCCGGGTAAACTAACAAGCACAACATTGAACTTTCTTTTTGCGAGTTCATTGGCAAATGCTTTTCCCAGGCCCTGGCTGGCGCCTGTAATAACGGCAAACTGATCTTTGTTTTTTTCTTCCATCGTGATAATTATTAATAAATTCACGACAAAAGTAAAGGAGAGAACAGGTTTCCGGGTTCGGGATTATCTATCCGAACCAATTCGTAAGTGCCTGTTTGTATGACTATTAACTGGCTTATATGTGCGGATTTATCAATCGGAACAGGAATTCCTGAATTCTGAAGGGGTTTGACCCGTTATTTTTTTAAAAGTGGTATTGAACGATGTTTTAGAGTTAAAACCCGATTCAAAGGCAATCCCGATCATAGAGAATTTGTCAAGATTTTTGTCTTCAGCAATCAATTGTTTGGCCTTCTCAACCCTAAACTTATTAATAAACCCATAAAAGTTCTGGTTAAAACCCGTATTGATAACATAGGAAAGCTGATGGGAAGACAGATTTAGCTTTTTTGCAAGCTTCCCAAGGCTTAATTCAGTGTCAAGGTAAAGCTCCTCATTTGTTATTAATTCATAAAGGCGGGATTTTTCTTCTACCAGTTTTTCGTCAGTCATGATTTTGTTCTGGAGGGTGTTTGTATCAGTATCAGCGAGCAATAACAAGGCTTCTGTTCGCTCTTCTTCATCAACCGGAAAAATCTCCTTTTGCTTTAGTGAATGATATGCCGTAAAAAGTACCACAGTATATACAAAACCGTTCATAAATAAATTAAGGGGTGCTTCAAAAAACAGCATATTGAAGATGCTGATTCCGATAACCAGGAATAGTGCTGCCCAAACAATGGATTCAATCCATGCCAGATCAATTTCCACGGTGTTGGAAGAAAAATGCAGAATGTGCTTTTTGTGCTTTCTTATCTGCAACAAGGACAGAATTGTATAAGAGAAACCGTGGACCAGGATAAAACCAAGCAAAACGACATTAAATTTCCCGGCCTGAAAGCTATCCAGTATTAGTAATATCAGGTAAATACTGGGAATTGCAAGATAGAGCAGAATATCGCGGCCGATTTTATACCCTGGATTCGTGAAGTAACGGATGCTGATGAAAAAAGCAACAGGCGATAAAAATTGGATAAAACGCAAACATAAAACACACTCTAACTCCATGTTTTCTGAGCTGATGAGGCTGACGATTTCTTCAATCCAGTAGGTGGCCCAGATAAGGAGAAATGTACCAAACCAGATGTTTGCCTTTTTGTTAAGCTGCAACGGATTGGCAATAAGCATAATACCAAGAAGCACCAGGGAGCCAAAAATCAGTATTTCCAGGAGATTGGTCAACATTATTTAGGTGAATTAGTGTTTTGTACCACGCTTGGGTCATCGTCAATGCTTAAGATGTCCTTTATTTTCTGATAGAAAAAAAATTCCGACCAGGCGTTTTTCATAATGCGGTCTTGCAGCTCATTCAAATAGTTCATTGAACTACCCGACTTAAAGCGGGCATCATTGAACGTAAAGTCTTTACCATTTTGAGGTTTGTATGCTATCCGTTTCTGACAATTTCAATGATTTCTTTGATCTCTTTCTCATCCGGGATTCCAAGGTTGCCGGCATAAAAAGATTCAAGAGCAAAGTTTCCGTATTCATTGCAATTTTTTATACCCGTCTCAATAAAAGTTCCATATGCCACCGTCATCGGGATCAATACGGTCAGACCTGTATAGTCTTCCTGGAAATCAAAGTTCTCTATATCACAGTTTAATTCCTTTGCGGTTTGGGTGAGTTCATTTTCAATAATTTTGTGTTGCTGCGGGTTAAATGTCTTGTTTTCCTGTGGCAATACCAAAAAATATATTCTTAATTTATCCTTACTCCCCCCAAGACCTGTGGAAATAAATCCCATGCTTTCATCTGACAACTCGCTTTCGAGAAACATTTTGCATTCCTGCATTGCTAAGGATGCCCATTGCTTAAGCTCACCATCTGCACTTTCATAAAATTTGCTTATTTGATTGTATGCACTTATGGAGCCTGCGTGCGCTAAAATGGTCAATCCTTTTTTCTTAACTTCATCAGGAACTTCAGGGTTTAGAACTATTAGGCTGAGTTTATCTGCTTCAGCATCAGAAAGCACGCCATGTCCAAAACTTTCTGAATAGTCGAGATATTCTTTTTGAATTTCAATTTTGACCCCTTCTTCGTGAATTTGAAATTTTTCAGGGATGCTGTCCAGGAATTTTCTTATTTGCTCCTTGTCGTTTTCCATGATGAAGAATTTTCGTTGAACTGTCTGTTAATTTCCATAAAATTAGGAAAATAAGCTCAATTATAAGTTGAATTCGGCATAATTTTTCATTTGCGACCGGTAAATATTGAATTGATCCCATCATTTGGATGGAGACTGGCTTTGCCGGGTGATTTAAGAATCGTTATATTTTATGCTTTGCAGCGGTTTATATATGTGGCTGTAGTTACGAAGTTAAACAACAAGGGGAGAGGGGTTTGACCTGCAC
>RECE01000001.1 GCA_007694165.1 Bacteroidota bacterium | reverse complement strand
GTTTATCTCCTAGTTTATCTCCTAGTTTATTCATTATAATTACCTGTTAATTTCCAAGTACCTGTTTTACGAGAACCTTCACGTTTAAGTATTTCCTCATTTTGCATATTTGTTAAATGATAATCAACCCCTTTAGGAGTAATACCCAAAGAAACAGCAATAGATTCACGAGTAGATGAAGGGTTAAGCTACCACTATATTGTGCGGATTTTGCTTTGTTATTCTGATTTTCATAGTTCAGCGATTTTATTGGTTTCAAACAGCCCGTGTTCATCTCGCTGCACATACCCCAACTGGTTAGTAATGAGCTTGGTATTCTTAATGCTGAATTCCGGAGTGTTAACATGGTGATGCCCATACACCCAATACGCAATTCCCGATGCTTCAATCAAATCATGCAACTCCACCGTGAATGCTTCATTGAGCACATCGCCTTTGTATTGCTCAGGATAGTTCAGAAAAGTAGGGCAATGGTGCGTGAAAACAGCAATCTTTTCGTCCTTTAACGATTTCAATTCGCTTTGAATATAAGAAAAGCTCTCTTCATGCAGTTGGTTGTATTGCTCTGCAGAAAAGCGAAAGCCCTTGTTTTTTATTAAATGAAAATCGTTCAAACATCTTTCGATTTGCCATTGATGACCCGGGCTGATTTTGCTCCATAGTGTAGAAAAAACAAGTTTTGCATTTCCATGCACCACCGAAGTATTATTTACCAAAAATACATTGCTGCGGATTTTTTCATTCAACACACCCCTTTTTTCGGCTATGTCAAAATGGTAGTACTCATGATTGCCCGGCAGCCAGTAAGTGGTTTCGAAATGGTCGGATACATAACTGAAAAAATCCTGGTGTTTATCCATCACCGCAAAAGGCACAATATCACCCGCCAAAACCAATACATCGCCCTCAGGTTGCAAAGGGTATTGTTTTAAGAATTCCTTGTTTTCAGGGAATTCTATGTGAAGGTCGGAGCAGAATTGGAGTTTTATAGCCATGTATTAATGTTTTTTATTTTTGGTGGAGGTGGGGCGCTGCATTAACTTCCTGGGTTCTGGATTTTTTCGTTTTGGCTATGCAACAGTTTGTCAAAATCGCTTTCGTACAATGCGTCTTGTTTTTTGCTGTACTTTTCAAATTCCTTTTCAGCCAATGCCAATGCCACTTCATGGCTTACTTTGCCTGCATCTTTCAAAATGGCATGTTCATTAAACTGTAAAAAGGCATCCAGCTTTTCCACCCAGTCTTTCATGTACATCACCACACCCCGGGTTGCCTGCATTTCGGCATAGTCGAGGTACATGCTTACAATGCGGTTAAGCCCGTCCAGTTCCTTTTCGTTTAAGTAGTTTTTGGCTATACCAATATCTGTTTTTCTGATTTTGCCTTGGGGTGCATTTTTCCAGGTGGTGAGCCCCAGGTTGGTTTTATTGCTGTCCACCCTGGTAGCTACGATTTCAGCAGCAGTTTGGCCGGTTATAGCCCAGTGTAGTTTGTTTTGTACAGTGGCAAAAAAGGTTTTTGTTACCTCGGCATCCTTTACGTAATCGGCACTGCATTGTGCATAGATATCGGTGATTTTTTGGTAAAACCTGCGTTCGCTGCTGCGGATGTCACGAATGCGGGCAAGTTGTTCTTCAAAATAATCCTTCCCGAAAATGTTGTGGGGGTTTTTCAGTCGTTCATCATCCATGGTAAATCCTTTGATGATGTATTCTTTCAATCGCTCAGTGGCCCAGATACGGAATGCGGTCGCCTGACTGCTGTTTACCCTGTATCCTACAGAAATGATGGCATCAAGATTGTAGAACTGTGTTTGGTAATTTTTGCCGTCTGCGGCAGTATGTGCAATTTTTGCACTAACTGAATTCTGGTCAAGCTCTCTGGTGTCAAAAATATTCTTTAAGTGTTTGGTCACCACGCTTCTATCCACCCCAAACAGTTCTGCAATTTTTTGCTGGGTTAGCCAAATGGTTTCATTTTGCAAATAGATTTCAACTTTCACCTTGCCATTGGGGGTGGTGTAGAGCAATATTTCGTTGAAACCTTCGGATGGTTTTGTTATTTTTTTTGCCATGGTAAAACTGTTGGTTCTTTCAGGTGTTTATCCATTTGATAAGATTTGAAGTAAGAGGGTTGCGTTTTGAGATTATTTTGTTTTGTGATAAGGATGGTGCTTTGAATCATTTTGAGAGCTCGACATGCTTGTTCCAGGGTATTGGTGATATCTTCCTCTTACTTTCAGATTTGTTTCAGCATAATAATACTACAAAGTAAATAAAAAATAATAGGGGTTGGGTTAAATTTTTGGATCCGGATTCCTTGCATCGAATTCATAGGTAGTTGTTTTAATCGGAGAGGGCATTAGATGGGATTGAAGAACCAACAACACCCCCAATCATCAACAACAAAACCTTAGGTGGGGTCATACAAAAAAAAGCCCCGCAGCATCTGCAGGGCTTTTAAAGTCTCTTAGGTACCCGGAGCGGGACTTGAACCCGCACGTCCGCAATGGACACAGGATTTTAAGT
>RECE01000206.1 GCA_007694165.1 Bacteroidota bacterium | reverse complement strand
TTATTGAGGAAGTACTGGTAGACGGGGAAAGCATGGGTGCACCGGAGAGCTTCACCTTTGAAAACATTACCCAAAATCATACCCTGCACGCCACTTTTGCCCTTACCACCTACCAGGTTATTTTTGAAGTAGAGGATGAACAAGGCAGCTTTATTGAAGATGCCTCCATAAACTTCAATGGAATTGGCTATGAAGCCGGAAAGTACATCTTTGGAGAAATCGCTCCCGGTCTATACATATACACGGTTTCACGCGAGGGATATTTTCCTGCATCAGGAGAGCTGCAGGTGGCAGACCAGGATATCACGCAAAAAGTAATACTGAAAGAAGATGACACCAGCTTACCTCAAACTACTGCCAGGGATATAAGAATCTACCCCAACCCTGCCAGCACACGTATTTCAATCGAGTCACCACTTCTGTTGCAACAACTACAGTTGTTTACCATAAGCGGACTGAAAGTAAAAGAGTTACCGGTTTCATCATACACTGCCACGTTAGACCTACAACATCTGGATTCAGGGTTTTATATCCTGAAGATATGGACTTCGGGGGGTGTTTCAAGCCATAAAATTCAGATAATTCCGTAAAATGGAAACAAATATGGAGGCACAAACTCAAAAATTACTACTTTTGCACTCCCAAAGGCTCCGTAGTTCAATTGGATAGAATAGCAGATTCCGGTTCTGTCGGTTGGGGGTTCGAGTCCCTCCGGAGTCACATAAATGATTTACAACCCCTGAAAATCAGGGGTTTTTTTATTATTAACCGGGATACTCTGAAAATATTGGATGTTGAGTAATCCGTCACTGGGATTTTTTTTGCCAAGCATTCTATAGCCATTAAGTGACTTGTCCGATAAAAGACAAATATAGAAATAAATACAAATGTTGTGGTGCTTAATATTGCGCAATCCCAACACAGATTTCGCATAAAATAGTTGCTTTATGTTATCTTTTAGGATAACTTTGTAAAATGGCGAGAGAGATAATTTTTCACGAAAATCATTTCTTTGATTTTTACGCACCTCTTCAGGACAAGGTGAAAATGAAAATCAAGTATGTATTTGAATTGATAAAACAAGTAGATAAAGTTCCTGCAAAATTCTTGTCACCAATGACAGGATACGAAGGACTTTTCGAAGTGCGGGTTGAATATGAATCCAATATTTACAGGATTTTTTGCTGTTTCGACAAAGGAAAACTTGTTGTTTTATTCAACGGGTTTCAGAAAAAAACACAGAAAACTCCGAAGAAGGAGATTGAAAAAGCAATGCGCCTGAAACAAGAGTATTTTGAAACTAAAAACAAAAAGCCATGACAGACTATAAAGGAATAAAGACTTTTGACGAGTTGATAGAGAGAGAACATGGGAAAATTGGTACTGACAGCCGAAATGAATATGAAGAAAATGCAACTCTTTTTATAGTGAGTGAAATGCTCAAAGAAGCACGGAAAGAATCGCAGATGACACAGGAACAATTAGCTGAAAAAGCAGGAACTAAAAAGAGTTATATTTCACGGATAGAGAATGCCCGTGGGAATATCCAATTATCAACACTCATAAGGATTTTTGAAAAAGGACTAAATAAGAAAATCGGACTTACATTTCTGTAAGACAATGAATTACGCACCACACATGGTATAGCCAATCCCGCTCTGCGGGCCGGGGCATGGTGGTAGTTTTGGGTTCGCAGCTATGCGTTGGCTTTTGTAGCAGTGGACAGCGACAAAGCCCGCAACGGCGAAGCCCTCATGGAGCGAAGCGGAATAAATCCGCTACTGTGGTTATACCAGTAAGGGTATTTACAAATAATCCCTCTCTATTAAAATGCAGTTCAATTGGATAGAATAGCAGATTCCGGTTCTGTTCGGTTGGGGGTTCGAGTCCCTCCGGAGTCACATAAATAAAAAAGGCCCCCATATGGAGGCCTTTTTTTATTGGGTGCTTTTGCAATTGCTTGTCATACTTCTTCCGGAGCCACTTGCTCCTCTTCTCCTGCATAAACTTTCACGCTATACATTAAAGCTTCAACCTGGCGCAGATAGTCGCGTTTGTCAAATTTAGGGGCATATACAAACCCGTCGAGATTGATAAGGCGACTGTTTTTTTCATCTACAAAAGTGATGTTGACAAAGGGTCCTCCCATGTAGTCATCCTTGATTCGCCATAGTCCGCGCGCTTCAACGGCATAGATTTCATTAAAGTTTATCTCATCAAACATGTGAGGGATATCAGGATAAGTAATCATGTAGGTATTGGGAAAAGTTCCGGGTATATGCATCCGGGTAATGGAGTCGCGTCTTTCGCGGATAATTTGATGGTTGAAATCTGTATCCGGGTGTTTATAGGGCATTACCGTGATTAAGACTCCCAGTTCCAGTTCTTCTCTTGTTCCGGTTTGTCGCAGCCACACAAAATTATCTTCCTGTTTGGCCACAAAATAACCCTCCGGCACAGTAATATCGAGCCCCAGATTGTTTCTTACCACATTTCTTGCCTGATGGTTTATCATCCGGCCATATGCATTGATGAGTCTTTCTCTCTCTGTTTTGAGATAGTAATTGATAAAAGAAGCATCATTATTATTCATAATTCTCAAAAGCACCTCCTCATTGGGCACCTTTACATTGATTACCATCTGAGGGTATGCCCAGGGGTCTCTTTTGGCTTCTATTCTTCCCCGTTCCAGTGAAGGGTCAAACTCCACCACAAAAATATTTCTATGGGTTTCGAAGAGCTTGGTAAAGTTGGAGGGTTCAATATGGAAGAGATTAAAATGAGGTTCGGCCTGGGGGAGCATAGGTATATAGGACATAAAAGCATCCTTTATGATTTCACCCGCATTGCCTTCCCACCGGGTTTTGTTCATCACCACAAGCATTTCGCCTGACTTACCGCTGGCGGCGGGTTTTCTGGGCCCATCTGTAGTGCAGGCCACAGCCAGCATTGCCAATAAAAGAATTACCGTTTTTTGCATAACTTAGATTATTAAGGGATACTTTCTTTAAAAAACAGAAAAACAATATATAATATTGCCTGTGCCAATCAAAAGTAGCAAAAAAATGGTTTACTCTGCACACACATACATAATCACCAACCAATATCGAGTGCCAGTTAGTTTTCGAGGGTTTCGACAGTAATCTTTATTTTCTGCCCGGGATTGAGGCCTGAATCAGCGCTTAGATCGTTGATCTCCTTGAGCTCTTCAAGACTGATGTGTTCAAATTTCTCAGCAATATCATACAGGGTATCGCCCTGTTGAACGGTATAGTAAATATACTTGAGTTCCTCTTTAACGGTGGTATCCGTTTCAGGTTCAGAAGCAGTTGCCTGTTCCATCCCTTTAGGTCTGCGCACCACGAGATTTTGTCCCGGATGGATTGTCGTTCCGGAAATATTGTTCCAGTGCTGAATATCTCTCACAGTAATACGATAACGTGAAGCAATTACGCCCAATGTTTCTCCACTTCTAACCACATGGGTATTGGTATTGGAAGCCAGTTGAGTGACAGGCCTTGCAGGAGCTCGTACAACCAATCTCTGTCCGGGTCTTATAAGGGTTCCCCGTATGTTGTTCAATCTTTGTATTTCACTCACAGAGGTGCCATGCTGGCGGGCAATTGAGCCCAGCACTTCACCGGAACGAACAACATGTATTGTGGTTTCAGCCATTTGTCCTGCCATTTCTTCCTGCCGGATTTGTTGAGGCGTACGATGATTGTAAATGGTATCAGCATTGGCAATAAAAAGCCCGGTATAATCGCGGGGCAGTCTCAGATAATAAGGGTTGCGCGCATTATAAGGTATGATATTCTGACGGAAAGTAGGGTTGAGATAGTTCAGGTGATCCAGGGGAATATCAAGAAATTCGCTCACCGTGCGTAAGCTCAGTTGCTGGGTAACCTTCAGAGTATCCACATCGAAATGGGAATAGATGGGCGGATTGGGATAAAGGTTATGTGCATGAGCATTTTCCATTACATAGGTAACGGCCATAAAAGCGGGCACATAGTTTTGGGTTTCCCTGGGAAGGAAATGTCTGATGGCCCAGAAATCCCTGACCCCACCGGCACGTCGGATGGCACGGTTTACATTGCCTGGCCCTGCATTGTAGGCGCAAAGCACCAGGTTCCAGTCGTTATAGATTTTGTAAAGGTCAACAAAGTGCTCACAGGCAGCAATGGTTGACTTATAAATATCACTGCGGTCGTCAACCATGGTGTTTACCTGCAAACCGTACATCTTTCCTGTACCGTACATAAACTGCCATAAACCTGTAGCACCTACCCTTGAGCGGGCTACCGGATTCAGAGCCGATTCAATTACCGCCAGGTACTTAAGTTCAAGCGGCAGATTGTATTTGTCAAGTTGCTCTTCAAAAAGGGGATAATATAACTGCCCCAGCCCCATAACTCTTTCTGTAAGATCGCGGCGTCGATTTGCATACAGATTGATAAATGTTTTTACATAAGGGTTGTAAACAAACTCAATGGTAGAATATGCATTCAACTCCTTAAACCTTTCATTATAAACCGAATCGCTGTATTCAGGAACAAATCCCGGAGGGAAGTTGCTCAAATTTTCCACATTCTCTTTTCTTTTTTCAATATTGCGAAAAACGGTCAGCAGGGCAAGACTGTCAAGCATGGCAACAATAGGGTCGTCCTTTGCAATGGTAAATTCTTCGACAACTTCCGTCTTAATAGAGTCAACAGATGACTGTTCTCCAGAAGCCAGAAGTGAAACACTGCCGAAAAATAGCACTATCAATGTTGAGATGAAAAGTCTTTTGTACATAACTGAAAAAATGAAGGGTGTTTAAAAGGGCTGATTTACTATTAGAGTTTTACGCAAAAAAAAAGAACAGGTTTTACAATCCTAACATTTAACTCAATTTTTTCAACCAGGATTAGGGATGTAAAAATACCTTTTGTTCTTACAAAAAGATTTATACTATGAAACATGTCATGCCAGATACGTGTTCTCGGGTATCATTACAAAACAACGCATTATAATTAAATAATGCTATACGTATAACGCTGAATTTTCGGAAGAATTATCCGGTGAAGAATCAATGGTTTTCCGCAAAAGAATTACCGTGAAGCAACCTATTTTTCGTTTTTGGTTTCAGCTTCATTGTCATTATCATTGTTTTTCTGGGCATCTTTGAATTCCTTCATCCCTTTTCCCAGCCCGCGCATAAGTTCAGGAATTTTCCTTCCCCCAAAGAGCAACAATATAATGATGGCGATAATAATTATTTCGGTGGGGCCAATCATGGCCAGTATAGTAAATGCGGTATTCATGATTTTCTTGTTTTAAATATGTACTGGCAAAAATATGAAAATAATATCAGAAAAAACGCAGGGTGGCTATTTTTAACGGTGTCTTGAGATCCAGTCTGCAGGATTTTGCTTGTTGTTTCCATGCCATACCTGCAGGTTAACATAAGTCTTGGCTTCCCTTGTATCGGTTGCCACCACCCCGATATCCTGTCTGACCTCTACCCGTTGTCCGTTGCTTACAAACACTTCTGAAAGATTAGAATATACCGTAAGATATTCGCCATGACGTATAATTACAGCGTATCCACCGGCAATGGAGAAAACACGTGCCACGGTACCTTCAAAAATGGCCCTGGCCCGGGTACCGCGGGTGGTGGAAATGTCAATTCCGTTGTTTACAATTTTAATGCCCGGCAATACCGGATGAGGCTGCTCTCCGAATGAACCTGTAATAACACCTCTTTCCATGGGCCAGGGTAGTTTGCCTTTGTTTTCGGCAAAGTTTGTGGAAATCAGTTGTTCTTCAGGTGAAAGCCTGAACGCCTCTGCCGCGGGTCTGCCGGCAGCTCTGGCGGCCTCTTCGGCTTTTCTTCTTTCTTCAGCGATAACCCTCTCGATGGCTTGTTGCAACTGCCTGGCCGCCTGTTCCTGCTCCTTGAGTTGCTGCATCAGCTGCCTTTCTTTTTGTTTGAGGGTTTCAACATTTTTCGACTGGGCTTCTCTCTCTTGTGTAAGCAATCTCATTTCATCTCGTTGCTCCTCAAGCAGTAATTGTTGCTCAGCACGCCGGACCTCCAGCTCAATAATGTTTTCTTCCAGCCTGGCCGATGTTTCAACAATTTTTTCGGCCTGCACTTGCCGGTGACGTGTAAGCTGCTGCAGATACCTCAGCCTGAGGTATGCCTGGTTAAAATCTCTGCTGGCAAAAAGAAACATCATCCTTTGATAGGAGTTGCGATTGCGCTGGGCGTAATAAATCATACGGGCATAAGACTCCCTGAGCTCTTTCAGCTCTCTCTCCAGTTGTTCTTTTTCGCGGGTAGTTTCGGCAATGCGGCGATCGATAAAACCTATTTCATTATTGATATTGGCGACGAGGTTTTGCCTGGAGCCAATCCGGTTATTGAGGATAACCAGCTGACTGAGGTTCATTTCTGCCGTGGTTTGGGTTTCTTTCAGAAGTTGGTTAAGCAGGGCGATTTCCTGTTCTATGCGCCTTTTGTTTCTTTCCAGCTCGGTGCGATCCTGTGCCCAAAGGTGTTGACTGAATCCAATAAGGAAAACAATAAAGAGCCCTGCGACAACAGGGCGCAAAAAAGCTAAAAAAAGTTCTGAAGAGATTTTTCCGCTCATGGGTTCCTTTGGGTTAATCCGTTAGTCGTACCTGGGTATAGCGAGATGGGACAGAAAACTGCATATTCTGGGGAACGTTGATGGTGGTTCGGTTAAAAACCATTTCAAGGTTCGATCTGCTTGATTTGTCAGCAAACAGCAATTGCAGCTCCGCAGGAAGCAGCCTGCCGCCTATGGTTTCATACCTTTTATAGTCTGCCCTCAATGCCTGACCGGTTTGTTTGTGTTCTATGATATTGGTTCTTATGCGCATGGTGCCGGGATCCAGTGTAATAAGCTGCTGTATGGGTTGCCCGACACCTGACTTACGGCTTCTGCTGTCGGCATAGAGCCTGAGCAATTGAGCATCTTCATTTAGGATGAACTGGTCAGAACGGAAATGGGGAAAGTCATTACCTGTAAGCAATGCCTGCAACATGTAAAAATCCACATCGGCATTGAACATGGTGCTCAATATTTTCAAATCGCCCATGTAATAGGTAGACTCAAGGCGATTAACGAGCTTAACACTGTCTGGAGTTATCAGTGCCCTGGCAACTTCTATCCCCAGTATGGGAGCTATGGAAATATAGATAGCTGAATCTTTTCGTATCCGCATGCTTCCGGCTATGGAATGGGTTCTTCCTTCCCAGTCAACACTTCCTGAAAAGCGGGTACTGAACCAGTCGAACTCTGCCCGGTTATTGTGCAACTCCATTAAGGCTATATCTGCAGTGCTCAAAGGTCTTACCTCAGGCACCACTTCGCGGGGTCCCCTGCATCCTGCTATGCTTACCATCAGCAACAGGGCAAAGAAAAATATGGTTGAATTCTTTCGTAATAACATATATAGGGATTAATCTGACATTCGTTTTTAACAATGATAATTCATGGGACTCTTTTTAAGGGGTCTTTCTACTCAAACAACTTGCCCTCTTTAACTTTCTGTTCAAGAAACTTTGAGACTCCTTCCACGTCATCTTCCGCTTTGTCGTGCTCAAGGGCTTTCTTCCAGTACACAAGTGCTTCCTCCTTCTCTCCCAGCTTGTAAAGTACGTCACCATAATGTTCGAGCACCACAGCATTGGGTGATTCGGAGGTATCAAGGGATTTTTTTATCCAGATACGGGCATTCTTATAATCGCCCATTTTGTATTTGATCCAGCCATAGGTATCCTGAAAAGATGCGTTGTAAGGATCCAGCTCGAGAGAGCGGGCCGACATTTTAAGTGCTTTTTCGAGATTTACATTGCGAATAGACATATAGTAACTGTAATTGTTGAGCGCATAAGCATCGTCTGGATTTATCTCAAGTGCCTTTTCGTAATGGTTGTAAGACTTCTCATACTCTTCCAGTTTGTGGTATGTATCGGCAAGAAGCGTATAAAACTGCCCAAGCAAATCAGGTTCAGAGAAAGACAAATCTTTTCCGTAAGCAAAAGAAGCAATGGCCTGCTCATAATTCTTTAGCTGGTAATTGGCCAAACCGTTGAAGAAGTATATTACCGGTTGCTCAAAAAAATACTCCAGCGCTTTGTCTGAGGTTTTGAGCATACTTTCATAATCCTGCAGTCTTGCTTCAATGGAAAGGACCTGTTGCCAGTAGCCCAATTCAGAAGGTTCAATCAGCGCAGCGGCATGGTATCTCTCCCAGGCCTCCTCATATTTCTGGTCCCTGAAAAGAAAATCGCCAAAAATGGCATGGGCCTGATCCTCATCCGGATGAACCTCCAGCATTATTTCACACAACTGATACGATTGCGCAAGGTATAAACTATCTTCTTCACTGAGGTAGTAATAGGAAGCCATAATTCTTGTCTTACCGTCTACCCCCAAATCGGGGCTTTTGAAAGCCTGCTTCAATTCATCAAAGGCTTTCTCTTCTTTTCCCTTGTTTTGGTAGTAATCGGCAAGCAGCAGACGGGCCATAGGCGACCCGGGCTGGGCTTCAAGCATCTGGTGGTAAACGCGGTAGGCTTCTTCAGGCTGCTCATTATTGTTGTACAATTCGGCCAGCAACTCAAGATACACCAACTCTTCGGGAAAGTAGGAGACCAGGCGCCTTGCCTCCTGCAGTGCAAGATCAGGTCTGTCCATTTCTATAAAAATCCTCTGCTTTTGCAGGGAGAGCTCATTGTTGAAGCCACTTACCTTTTCTATGTATTCGAATACGGCGATGGCTTCGGGGTATTTTTCAAGGTACAGCAGTGTGCTTAATTTACTGATTTGAATATTTAAATCGGTAGGAAACTTACGTGCAAGCTCTTTCTGAACTGCCAGCCCTTTATCGTTTTTACCCAGTATAAAATAGATGTCGGCCAGCAACAGGTTGAAAAACTTGTTGTCAGGATCAAGTCCGACAGCTTTCAGAGCATACTTTTCAGCATCCTCCATAAATCCTTGCTGGGCATGAAGCTTGGAAAGTTCATAGTACGCGGCAGAGTTGCGCGGGTCAACTTTAACAGCCTCGGCATATAGCAGTAGTGCATTGGTGTAATTCCCCAGCATTTTTTGCTTTCCCGCTTCTATAAGCTGGGCCGTACTTTCAAGTTGTCTTATCTGGCTGACCTCTTTCACCGCTGCAGGATCAAAGGTTTCGCGCACCACTTCCTTCTTACTGGTACAGGCCGCCAAAACCATAAACAAAATGAGCCCTGGCAAGTAAAATTTATTCTTCATCAATTCGGTTTTTGTATTACATATGAATCCAGTCAAGTCATGTAGTGATTTGACCGGAGTGCCATACCCTTGTTCTACCCTTTTTTACAGGGTTAAAGGTACTAAATCTTCAGCTTATGATCTGTGAATAATCTCCAAGGCTCAGCTCTGAAGGTTTCTCTTCCCAGATGGCATGATTGCCTACCATTGTATTGGTCAATACAGCTGATCTGATTGTGACATTGCTGCCAATAATGCTGTTATCTACCACCGAGTTTTCAATCCGGCTGTTTTCTCCCAGAGAAACATAAGGGCCAATTACAGCATTTTTCAGGACAACATTTGGGCCAATAAAACACGGTTGAATAATAACTGCATTTTCCTGTACGATAGTATCCGGAAGAGAAAGGTTTTGTTCGTCGACAAGAACGCGCTGGTTGGTATGTACCGTTGCGTTTTTATTGCCGCAATCCATCCACTCCACCACATCTCCCGTAACGAAACGGGTGCCTTTTTTGCGCATATTCTCCAGGGCATCGGTAAGCTGGTACTCCCCTTTTTTAGAAACATTGTGATCCACAAGGTATTGCAATTCACTTTTCAGCGCCTCTCCATCCCGGAAATAATAGATTCCGATGATGGCCTGGTCTGAAATAAAGGTCTGCGGCTTTTCAACAAAATCGGATATTATGCCTGAAGCATCCGTCTGAACCACTCCAAAGGCACTTGGATCGTCCACCCTATGAGTCCAGATGATGCCGTCACGACTTTCATCCAGTTCAAAGTCTGCCTTAAACAAAGTGTCAGCAAAAGCCACAATGGTTTTACCATCCAGCGAGTCTGCAGCGCATAATACGGCATGGCCTGTTCCCAGAGCCTCTTTCTGGTAATAAATCTTTCCCTTTGCCCCTGCATTTTGGGCAATGGCAAGAAGCTGCTCCTCTACCGCTTTACCAAAATCTCCAATGATAAAAGCAATTTCTTCGGGTTTTTCATGACATACGTCCATGATATCTTCACAGAGGCGTTGCACTATTGGCTTTCCGGCTACGAAAAGAAGAGGTTTAGGTACCGTTAGTGTATGGGGCCTCATGCGAGTGCCCATTCCGGCCATTGGGATAATTAGCTTCATATTTTTAGAATTTCACGTTGTAAATAATCATTTGTTGAGGTTGAGGTTGACCCTTCGACAATGCTCATGGCAGGGGTTGAGAATGAGGCTGAGGCTGAGCTTTAGCGAAGTCCCGCAACCGGAGGGAAGCGGGATTGAGGCTGAAGCTGAGCTTTATTTCACACCTGTATGGCCAAACCCACCTGCTCCTCGCTGTGTTTCTCCCAGCATATCTGCCGCCACAGGAGTAATCCTTTCGTGACGCGCAATCACCATCTGTGCAATGCGATCTCCGGATTGGATTTGAAAAGTTTCGTTGGAAAGGTTCACCAGGATTACTTTTATCTCACCGCGATAATCAGCATCAATGGTACCGGGCGAATTGAGTACCGTAACTCCTTTTTTTGCTGCCAGCCCGCTGCGTGGCCTTACCTGGGCCTCAAAACCTGCAGGCAGTTCAATAAACAATCCCGTGGGAACCATTGCCCGCTCCAAAGGTTTTAATTCCATTGGTTCAGGACAAAAAGCCCGCAAATCCATTCCTGCAGAAAGCTCGGTTTCATAGTTTGGTAGTGGATTGGTTGATTTGTTCACAATCTTTACTTCCATGTTCAGAGTTTTATTTAAGATAAAGGCTTGAAAAAGCAGCAAATTTAAGGAAAATAATTGATGTTAAGTTTTGGAGAAACTCCTGAACAACGGAAAAGCAGACAACAGAAAGTATGTTTGTAAAAGAAGCATACTGCCAAATTATAATTTCTTTCAGGGTCCGGTATCGGTCTGAGGTTCTTCTTCGGTTTCCGGCAGGATAACTTCTCCCGAATGAATGGCCTGCCATATTTCTTTCTCATCATAATACAGGATATCCTGGATGCCTTCAATAACAGGTAAAATTCCCTGATTGTTGTTGGTGAGCACAATTATTACCGAATGGTCATCAACAAACCGCTTGAAGCTGGTACGGAAACCATGCCACCGCCCCGGATGATGCACGATAAGTTTATCAAGATACTTTTGCAGCCTCCATCCGAGTCCATAATCAATCAGTGAGTCGTTGTTGAGCCTTCCATGGCTAAAGGCCTCCTGCCATATTTGCGGAGGTAACAATTCACTGCGATGCAATGCCTGATCCCATTTGAACAAATCATAGACCGTGGAAAACACACCTTTGTCACCCAGAGGACCATCAAGGTTATCATCAGGAATCCGGATATTCCTGCCACGGGCTTGCCTGTATCCAAAAGCACGGTTTTCAATTTCTGTGGGATTGTGCAAATCATAAACAAAGGTACGGTTCATCTCCAGGGGAGAGAAAATCTGCTCCTGGATAAACGATGAAAAACGCTGCCCTGATACCCTTTCTATCAATAACGCCAAAAACACATATCCGGTATTGGAATAATCGAACCGTTGTCCGGGAGAGAAATTCAAAGGACGGGGATGTTGCAAAAAGAGCTCAAGCACATCTTCATTGTTGGGAAACTCACGTTTTTTCCAATGACGTTCAACCATCCACATATAGTTTTGCAAACCGGAAGTATGGGTAAGAAGATGCCTGATGGTAATGTTATCGAAAGGAAACTCAGGAATGTACTCTTTTACCTTATGGTCGATATGAAGTAATTCCTGTTGCTGCAATACCAGCACACCTGCTGCAGTAAAAGTTTTGGAGATGCTTGCCAGCTGAAAAGTAGTTTCCAGGTTCATGGGCTCCGAACGGTTGAACGAACTGAAACCAAATGACCTTTCATAAATCACCATTCCGTAGCGGGAAATCAGCACATTGCCGTTGAACCGCTGATCAATCAAAAGCCTGGTGATTTTATGATCAATAAACTCCAGTTCTTCTTCCGAATAAAACATGTGGTTAAAATAACCTGCAACAGCCGTCTGGCCTTTGAAAGGTGCCGAAACACGTCCTCCTTCAAAGGTGGGCATGCTCCATAAAAACAGCACGAAAAGCATAAGACCGTACCTCGCATTTTCCGGCATCGCTGATAAGCGGGCCGATATGCGGGCAAGGATTACTCTTACTTCCGAAAAAAAACTGTTTTGAAGAAAAAACAACATGGAACAAAAATATTTTTTGGTTTTACCAACTCCACAGCCAAAAGCAAAACCAATTGATTTTCTAACGGTTATTGGTGATTTTGCGTATGCAAAAATACTTCTTCCACACGATTCTTCCTGTTAATTAGGAAAAAATGAGAAAAATATTTTTATGGAAAGAAAATTTTACTAATTTTGCAACGTCAAAAAAG
>RECE01000150.1 GCA_007694165.1 Bacteroidota bacterium | reverse complement strand
ATTTGCTTGACCAGGCGGGATTTGCCCAAACAAAGGCAACCAAAATCAGTCAGGGTATAACTTTTTTGTATGAAGCCACAAAGTAGTCTGTGAGTTTCAAGACTTTTTTTTCCGTCAGTAAAACTGACGGCAATGAATAAAAACCTGGCACCAATACGCAGAAGTAGAGGCAAGATTGCGGATAATTAAAAAATCTGAGAGTCAGAACCATTTTGCGGGCTATGAATGGAGAGGGAAACCAAAAAAACAATACTTTTGCAGCAATATAAAACAACGCAAAACGTTTTCAGATACAGAAAATCATTCCACTAACCAGCAATTGCTAAACAAATAAGTCCATTCCGGTGATAAGAAAGTATAGAAAATACCTCCTTTTGCTGTCAATCATTACATGGGTTGCTGCTATGGGTCCGTTAAGCGCCCAGCAAAACAGAGCATTCAAATTTGAGAACCTCCCTTACCACGATCAGAAAGATTATCATTTTGGCTTTTCGCTGGGATTCAATAAGATGGATTTTGCCCTGAAACCCATTTCCAACCTGCATGATGTAGAGATGAGTCCATTGGGGTTTTCTGCCACTGCAGAGTTCGATACGCTCCATTCTGTACTTACACGGGCTGAAAACGGGTTCAACATTGGCATTGTTTCCAACCTGCGGATAAATAACCAGCTCGACCTGAGATTTATTCCCACCCTTACCTTTGGCGACCGCAACATTATTTACCAGGGCATGAAAAACGGAAAGCCCATCATACGCACCCAACAACTTGAAAGTACGTTTATTGATTTCCCGCTGCACCTCAAATACAAATCGGTGAGAATGCTCAATACAAGGGTATATGTAATCGGGGGATTCAAATACAGCCATGACCTTGCATCCACCGAAGACAAAGAAGACTTTGATGATGAAATACTGGCAAGAATCGGAAAAAACGATTACTTCTACGAACTGGGAGTAGGGTTTGATTATTACTTCTACTACTTCAAATTTTCAACGGAGATTAAAGCCTCCTTCGGAATTGCAGATATGCTCAAGAGAGAAAACAGCATGTTTACCAATTCCATTGACCGGCTCAATTCCAAAATTCTCATGATTTCATTTTTGTTTGAATAGTCCTGTTCAGACAACCAGATAAAAAAAACCAGCCAACCCAAGCTAATCATATTGCAAAATATGAGTGCGATTTTTATTGCACAAAACCTGACATGATCTGTCATGCAGGTGGTTTTGTGCTTTCCCGGGGCAACCAGGCATTAAGTGGAATCACTCACCAAACTGCTCTGAGGGAAAAATCAGCAAGCATCAACAAAGGCAATGTAACATTATCAGACTGCGATGAAGCAAATAGTATCACTGGGAATTCTGCTGGCCCTATCCTTGTCAAAAGGAACAGCCGGCAACAGCAACGACAACCTGCAATTTTTCGGGGGTTTTCAGTCTCATTCCGGAGGCATTCATGCCCATCATGCCCAAATGAGAGACTACACCAAAGGTTTGAGTCCGGCATTTGAAATACATGCAGGCTTTCAAACCCTGGGCAAACACAAGTGGGAACATTTGTATAACTTCCCTGCCATGGGGATTGGCTATTTTCGCGGTTATCCCGGAAAAAGGGAAATACTGGGAACGGTCAATTCAGGCTTTCTGTTCATGGAATTTACCACCAGGGAGAGAGCAGCCTTTTCAACCCGCATCAAGTATTCACTGGGGCTGGCCCACTTCTCACAGTTTCACCATCCGGAAACCAACCCGGATAACCAGGCCATTGGAACCCCTTTCAACGTGCACTTCAATGCCAACTATTCATTTCTCTGGCGCCTGTCTCCCCACAACCATTTTACAACAGGAATATCTTTTACCCACTTTTCCAATGGTGCTTACAAAAAGCCCAACAAAGGAATCAATATTTTTGATTTCAACCTGGGAATCCGTCACTACCCCGGCGAACAGAAACCCCGGCACGAGACACCTCAGTTCGGCCCCGGGATAAACCCATTGCCCGTTTACAACCTTAACGTTATGTATGCCATGGGTAAAATGCAGAAAACCATCGAACCCAGCCAGTACAATGCCAGGAGCCTGAGCATGAACCTCTCAAGGCAGTCCGACTTTACCAATCGCCGGGGCCTGGGAATTGATGTATTCTATGATGAATATATAAAAGCCGAAGCCAAAGAAACCCGCCAGGCAGAAGCATTCAAGGAATACATCCACGGAGCAGTTCACCTCTCCCACGATATTGTATTCCGGAATTTATCCGCCATTTTCAACCTGGGATATTATGTTTTCTATTATGTGGAACCTTACAAGCCCATTTTTCAGCGCATCGGACTTCGTTATGAGTTTTCAAGCGGGCTGATGGCAGGTTTGAGCCTGAAAACCCATTATGCCAAAGCAGATATGGTGGAATGGGGACTGGGATACAGGATCTTTTAGTCCTGGGATGAAGTTTGTTCAAAAAGGCGTCTCAGAGGAATTAGCTGATCGGGCTCGTAGGGACGCCCGGGGAGTGACTCTATAAACTTCAGGTTGA
>RECE01000346.1 GCA_007694165.1 Bacteroidota bacterium | reverse complement strand
GGAATGTGTTCGAAATCTTCAATCATCTGGCTGTGGGAGTATCCCGCAAATGCCAGCATCAAGGCTAAAATAATCGTAATTTTTTTCATGATTTTAAGTTTTTTAGGTTTGTAAATAGGGTTGATATTTAATAAAGGTTTATAAATGAGCCCGGCAACAATAAGTTGGAGAGCATTGGATTCAAGTTATTCCATAAGCGAAAAAGCTGTTTGTTTTACCTCTGCCGAGCTGGTGCCGATAAAGAGATGGAATTCTCCCGGTTCGGCTCTGAACTGGTTGTTTGCATTATAAAAAGCGAGGTCTTTCCAGGTTAGTTCAAAAGTCACCTCCCGGCTTTCTCCCGGATCCAGTGTTATTTTTTCAAAGCCTCTCAGTTCCATCAGGGGCCGGGTGATGCTCCCAACCAGCTGCCGGGTATAGAGTTGCACTACTTCCTCTCCAAATCGGTCACCTGTATTGGTAACGGTTACTGAGGCTTCCAGTGTTCCGTTAATGGGCATTTGGGTTGTGCTCAACCGAATATCGGAATAGTCAAAAGTGGTGTACGACAGTCCATATCCAAAAGGATAGAGGGGGGAGTTGGAGACATCAAGGTATTTGGAGGTGAATTTGCCCTCTGACTTAGGTCGCCCTGTGTTTCTTGCATTGTAAAAAATGGGTATTTGTCCTACGTTTCGGGGATAGGTAACAGGTAGTTTGCCTGAGGGGTTATAATCGCCAAACAATACATCAGCAATGGCATCGCCGGTAGTTGTTCCCAAAAACCAGGTTTCCAGAATAGCAGAAGCTTTTTCATCCAAGTTCTCCAGGGTAAGAGGTCTGCCTTTCATTAACACCACGATAACGGGTTTGCCCAGTTTTACGATTTCATCAAATAGTTCTTCCTGCAAACCGGGCAGGTCAATCATAGATCGGCTTGCGGCTTCACCGCTTTGCCAGTAATGTTCTCCCAGGGCCATGATTACCACATCTGATTGGGCTGCCGCCCTTAGTGCTGCCGCAAAACCGGACCTGTCTTCATCCAGAACGGTGGTTCCCAGTGCATAGTTGATGCGTGTGCGCTCGCCCTGCCGGTTGATGATGCCCTGGCGCAGGGTAACACTTTTGGTGTAATCTCCGGCCGCTGACCATGAACCGATAAGGTCGCGCTGGTTATCGGCCATGGGGCCAATCAGTGCAATGCTTCTTACGTCGTCCGAAAGGGGTAAGACATTATCGTCGTTTTTGAGCAAAACGATGGATTTGCGCGAAAAATCCCTGGCAAATTCAAGATTTTCCTCTGTCATTACCAGTTCAGCTTCTCTTTGCGGGTCGCTGTAGCGGTAAGGATCTTCAAACAGACCCAGCTTGTATTTCATCAATAGAATCCTGCGAACCGCCTGGTCGATAGTTGCTTCGCTTACCTTCCCCTCTTCCACCAGTTCAGCCAGGTAATCGTTGTAAACCGCTCCCTGCATGTCCATGTCTACTCCGGCATTGATGGCCAGTTCGCCTGCATGCTTATCGTCACGGGCAAAGCCATGGGGTACCATTTCGTTGATGGAAGTATAGTCTGTTACCACAAAGCCTTCAAATCCCCATTCCTCTCTCAGTACCTGTGTCAGCAGGTATTCACTGCCGGTGGCAGGTACGCCAAAGAGGTCGTTAAATGCGGTCATAAAGGTGGCAATGTCTTCTTCAATGATGGCCTTGAAGGGTGGCAGGAATTTGTTGCGCAGCACCAACTCCGACATATCCACGGTATGGTAATCCCTGCCTGCCTGAGGAGCTCCATAGGCGGCAAAATGCTTGGCTGTGGCCAGCATGGTGTGCAGATCACGTAAATCATCGCCCTGGTAACCCCGAACTTTTGCCCTGGCAACCTGAGCGGTAAGGAAGGGATCTTCTCCTGAGCTTTCGGCGATACGTCCCCATCGAGGATCGCGGGTTACATCGACCATGGGGGAGAAGGTCCAGTGCAATCCTTCGGCGGTGGCTTCCCGGGCAGCAATACGGGCAGACTCTTCAATGGCCTCCATGTCCCAGCTGGCCGTTTCCCCAAGGGGAATGGGGAAAATGGTGCGGTGCCCGTGAATCACATCATAACCAAACAACAGAGGAATTCCCAGCCGGGTTTCTTCCACGGCCATTCGCTGCAACTCGCGGGTATAATCTGCCGTATAGGCATTGAAAATGGCTCCCACACGCCCCGCCCGGATGTCTTCCAGGTAGTGGTCTCTTATGAATGGACCCGTATGGTCCATGTCACTTGTATAAAGCGTAAGCTGGCCAATTTTTTCTTCCAGGGTCATCTGGTTCATCAGATCATCTATGAATCGATCCATCACCCCGGTGGAGCTATCTTGTTTTTCTGATGTGCAAGACAGCATAACAAACAGGGAGAGCAAAATAAAATAAGGAATTGTTTTTTTGTGCATTCTATTTGTTTTTTGACTTTTATTTGATTTCAATTTCCAGGATATTGTCGTCTTTTTCCAGCAATGCAGTAACCTGCTTTTTGTCAATGACCGCTCCCCCTTCACGATAGGGGTTCTCTTCCTGCTTTGAGGTTAGTGATTGTCCGTTAAGTGTCATGGACTTTACACCGAAGCCTTTGCTGCCTGTTTTGTAAACCAGCCTGATGGGGTAATCCCAAAGCCGGGTTGAAGCCTCAAGGCCATCAAAATCAGCAGGCATTACAGGGTCAATGACAATATGTGTTGCATAGACTCGTAGTCCCAGCAGTCGGGTAGTTACCAGTCCGTTATAGATTCCCGGCCCGCTGGAATAGACTCTCCAGCCACCTCTCACGGTCATCTTGCCTTCCAGCACGTCCGTATATTTTTCGTCAGCATCGTACCGGTTTTTGAAAACCACATCTGAACTGCTGTAGTAGCAGTTGGCCTGCCGGATATCGCCGCATGAAACCACCTTCCGGTAATCTACAGGAATGGCCTGTCGCATTGCTTTGATAAAGGCTTCGGGCTTGCCCATGATGGCCAGTGATTCAGCATATCGGATGTGTTCATGCACATACATGAGCCCAATCTCCCGTCCAAAAAAAGTGCTGCTCTCTGCCCGCTGAAAGATCTCCTGTATGCCGCCTTTGTAAGGCAATGGGCGATCCATGAGTCTTACTCCATCGGGTCCTTTGAGATGATTTTCAACCCGCAGCTGATGCTTCTCAGCCTGATCAGGGGTGAAAATACCACTGATAATTCCCCGGTTCATGGGCAAAACGCTGTATTTTATTCCGGTTGAATTGTCCGATGGGTGAAGCATCACGCTGATGCTACCGTCTTTTTCCACCAGGCCGTAACCGGCTACAATACCATCCTTTACGAGGTGTTTGTTGAAATCGAATTGTATTTTTGAGCAAATATTTTCCACTTCTCTGGCTTTTTCCTGATCCCCCTTGAGCAGGTAGGCCTGTTGAAGCTGCCGGAATGCCTGGTAATTCATTTCTACAGTCCAGGAAGAAATCATACGCTGGGCCAGCTCTTCGTTTACAGGTTGCAGCGAATCATTCCAGTCGCCTCCGCCAAACGGCACAAGAGAGGTGCCGGGAATAAAGGAATGAACGATCATGCTGATGAGTCGATCCAGGTGCTCGGAAAGGGATGTTTTCTCTGCCTGCAGACCATTTTTCCCGAACCAGGGCAGCTTTTCATCCAGAATGCCGGCATCACCCGTTACCTGTATGTATTGGGACAGGGCAATAATGCACCAGTACTGTATGTCTCCATGGGCCTCGTTGGCCCTGATGTGGTTGTAACTGTCAAACATCCACCATTGGGGCCAGCCTCCGTCGGTGTTCTGGTGGGAAAAAATGGTGCATAAAACTTCTCTGGCTTCTTTATATTTGCCGGTATACAACAATAGGTCAACAGGTCCTTGCGATACATCGCGCGTTCCCCATGCCGCTCCGCCAAATTGCTCCAGGCCGTATGGGGTCAGATAATGGATGAGAGCATTCAGACCATACCAGGGAAGGATTTCTCCAATGGCATTGATGTCCGGATGATTCCCTTTCATGCTCAGGTTTTGCCCCAGGGTTTTCCAGTGATGAGCAGCCTTTTCATACTGAAGGAGAAACTGCTCATCGGGATTGTCTATTGCAGGGGTTTCGGCCGGCGAGGTTACTTCTCCCACGAAACTCATGGAAAAAGTGCTGCAATTTTCGGCCTTGATTACAAACAATGAGTCATCAGGTTGGCTCCCTGAAACGTTTTGCAATACTTCTGCTCCGTGGGTTGTAATCTCATGGGTATGCACCATCATGCGAAACTGTGCTGCCGGAAACTTGTCTTTTATCATGCTGTTGTCAGCAGGACGGGCAATGAATTCTCTCCGGGTTTCTCCACCTGTTATCTTCCATCCATTCAAAGGATCGAACTGGTGGGTGATGAGCAGGTCAACATTATCGCCATTCAGTACTTTTACATCTGTATGGATATGTGGTGCATCGGGGTTCGTCCAGGTTCGTACCTGCAGGATGAGGTCGTCGTGTTTATAGATCCATCTGCAATGGTTCAGTCCCATTTCAAAAGCCGAAGGCACGCCCAGCAGCCAGGTTTGATTATTGGATTTGACAAAAATCCGCTGACCGGTTTCTTTCACAAAATTGAACTGGCCCGAACAAACCGAAAGGAAAATATTGAAATTGGTGTTTCCCTGTGTAAGATGCGAATTGAAAACCCCGAAAGCATAAGGGTTGGTGGACATAATGCCTTCATTGGGTGTCAGCCCTGTATTGGCCTGCATAATATGGCCGTGGGGGCGGTATGTGAGAAGCTCTTTGGCTTTGAGCACTACATGATCATGGTCATTGCAGAAGAAAGAAAGGAGTTGCCCCTTTTCGGTTTCTTCATGACGGCGTTGGTTGCCAAAGAAATTCTCCAGTTCGCTGCTGTTAAGGTCGTCAGTCGGCAGGAAAGCTGCTGTGTGAAAAAGATTGGTGACAGGTCTTTCCCACTTTCCGGAAGCTATACCGGCAGGATTATCTGCAAATTCTTTAAGCAAGCCGGGAAGTTTCTTCAGATCCTCTTCTGATGTGGCTTCGGGGTGATTCTCCAGAAATGTAAAGACAAATGCTTCCCAATGGGTCTGCCCGTTTTTCAGGGTAAAAGGTTTTGCCTGTAGCGCAATTACGGAAGACTCGCCGGCATATTCACCATCAAGAGCTTCTTTTTGAAGTCCCTCAGGTATCCCATGCTCCCTTGAACTCATTCCATAGAAAGGCATACCGTCGGTAGTTCCTGAAGCTGCACCTCCTTTGCAGGCCATCATCAACCAGGGGTGGCCGGTGGTTTCCTTCATGTTCTGGCGGCAACAGATTACCGGGCCCAGGCTATGGTCATTCAGCATCAGTCGCTCGGTGTACTGGCTTACATAGTACTCGTTAACCATGCCCGCATTGGAGGGCTTTAGCCCCACATCCTGCAAACATATAAGGTCATATTTGGACTCCTGGTCAGATTGGCCTTTTAAGGTTATGCTCCATTGCCAGCTGTGGCTGCTTTCCGACAATTGTAAACTGCATTCATATTCTATACCCTCCCAGTTACCACGGGAGATGAATTGATTTTGTTCCACGCAAAAACTGCCGGTGCTTTGAGGGCCGGTAAGGGGAATGTATTGAATGGTGCCGGAGTGTTTTCTCAGGAAAACGTTCGCCCCCGGCCCTGAAAAGGGAGTGCTTTCCCTCAGGCTTACACGGGTCTTACCGGCTACGATGCTTTTAACGGCGCCACTTTCCAGCAATTCAATATGGAGTCCTTTAGGGTTGTGAATGTCCATTGTTTATATTTTTATGCTTAGCAACATTTCTTTTTTATCCATGTGATCATAAATGAAAACGCGTCTTCCATTGTGGTGTATGGCTTTCAGTTCCAGCCCGTCGAGGTTGGCTGATGTTATCCTGTCCTTGTTTGCGCCTTCCAGAACCAATTCACCGGGCATATCCCTGTCTCCGCTCAGCATCATGATCACCTCGTTGTCTTGGATTTCAATGGAAAGCAAATCGGATGAGCAGTGGAGGAGATGGAGCCCTTTGGTTAACTCAATGTTTACCGGGCTAATAAATGCATACAACGGAGGGAAAATACATTCCTCTTTCAGGTAGGGAAAAGAAATGGTCTCTCCTGTTTTGGGATGCGTGTAACTCAATGCAGCTGTTTGTGCTTCGTGGAAGTAATTCCCGGCAAACAGTACTGCGCTGTCATCGGGCGAAAACCGCTGGCGTACGACAATGTTGTCGTTGGTTGAAGAGGCATTTCTTAGCTTTCCTCCCAGTCTGTTGAGCAATGCCTGGTAAACCGGCTTGTGTCCTTCTGTGTCGAAGCCCAGCCAGGTGCCAAGGTGAATAACTTCTCCTTCTTCCAGCTTTTTTGCAAATCCACAGATTTTTCCGCTAAGGGTAGTGGCAATTACATTTTCTTTCTCAATGGAAGCTGTGTCGAAGGTAATTTGAGGGTTGGCACATTTGATGTCCTTGAATCCCAGCACATCAATCAGCGGCGAGTCGATAACTTCTTTTCCCGATGGGCTGACCTCCAAGGCATCTCTGAGCGTAGTACAGGGCTGTTGAGAAAATTCCCGGTCGGGCAGACTGGGGTATATCATTAGTTTTCCTCCCCGGGACACATAGTCCACGAGTTCCTGCTGTTCGCGGGAATTCATTTCGTCGGTGCTGAAAGCCCAGACCTGCTTATATTTTTCCAAATCCTGGTAGGATACTTTGGTCAGGTCGGCCATATCATAGTCAATGTTGAGCACCTGCAGGACCTTGAGCAGGCCATCGAAATAGGCCTGCTTTCTGATGGCTGCCGGAACAAACTGCAGTTTGCTGCCACCTTGTTCGGGCCTTTCCAGTTCTGAAGTATAGTAGGGCGGGTAGAACAGCACACATACCTCAGCTTTGCGTTCCGACCGGACGAAAAGGGATTCATGGGTATGGATGAGTTTACTCATCTTTTGCACCAACGGGAAGGCAGAGGTTTTTTCTCCCTCGGCTGTAAGGGGGTTAAACCAGTAAAAGGTATCTCCGGAGTAACCCTTGCGATCAGGGTTGCGTCCCTGCGAAAACATGTAATAGTTCCATCCTTTGAGTCCGTTGGCGATGCTGGCTTTGTAAAACAGCTCCATTTCCCTGGGGCTGGTCACCACATGGTATTCTCTTGATCCACTCTGAAACTCTGCGGCAAAGAGGGGTTTGTTGCCCTGCATGGCGGATGTTATGTCGTTGATGATGCGGTCGTCGTGCATGTTGCGATGCGACACAAACTCGGGAATATGGTCTACCCCGAAAATGATATCACTTTTTTTGCCGTACAGCTCATCGTACATGGTAATGTTGACGGGGAATTCATGGCCATGGCCATAAATCCAGCCGGGAAGATTGTGATAAAAGGGAACAGTCACCCCTCTTTCGCGGGCCATTTTTGCCAGCATAAGCAGGTATTCTGCATAATATTTTTTCCAGAAGTAGTGCCAGTCAAAATCCCGGGCACGATCATAGGGGGAGGCAAAAGGTTCATTAACATCAGGAGGTAATTCTATATCGCTGAACTGGTCGTAAGGGGTTGCCCAGACTTTGTTCAGTGCCTTGATGTCATAATACCGGGTTTTCAACCAGGCAATAAAACGTTCTTTCACATCACCGCCATAGTCAGCCTGGTGGGCCAGCCAGGAGAAAAGGCCAATCTCATTGCATATCTGCATCATGATTACAGGACCTCCATTGGCTGTCTCGTTTTTGCTGATCAGCGGCATAATCTGGTCGTACCAGAGTGTTGCCTTTTCCAGGTACTTTGGGTGGAACAGGTTGATTCCTTCACTGGAAACTTTTTCACCCTTTCGGTTGCGCATTCGCACCTGGTCTTCGTACTGGTTGAGAAACCAGGAGGGTAGTCCCGCGCCACGATATTCAGCAAGAATATAGGGGCCGGGTTTAACAATGGCTCTTAGGCCGTGTTCCTTGCATTTTTGCAGCCAACCGGAAAGGTCTCTTTCGGGCAAGGTGCTGCCATCAAAATCAAAAACCCCTTCTTCTGGTTCATGCCAGTCCCAGGGCACATAGCTGCTCACAGCCATCAAGCCTGCTTCCCTGGCTGCAGCCAGGTGAATGTCCCAAAACTCACGTTTTATCCTGAAATAATGGATCTCACCTGCATTGAGAAAGATCTCCCTGTCGTTCAGAAGGAACTGATTGCCATGGGTACTGAAGATGTTTTTTTCTGGTGTCATAGCTATAATTTCTATCCTTGTTTACTTATAATTGTTGTTGATCACGCTTTGCGTTTCTTGCTCTCAATAGCATTTTGATCTCCTGAAGGCGCTCCTCTGTAAGAGAATACCGCATTACGAAAAACAATGAGAAAAGGCTCAGTATAATAGGTAGTCCGATTTCCACTATCCTCATCATCAGAAGTGTATAGGAGGATTGCCTTTTCAGGGGTACGATCCTGTCCTCCATATCCAGCAATTCTGTTTCGAGTGCCTGTAGCGAAATGGAGGTGTTGAGGGTTGCAAGATCGCTTCGCATGGAAGCTATTTTTTCAAGTAGCTCCCGGTAGTGATCCTCACTTTTGTCAGATTTTCCGACGCGCGTTTTCAGGTGGGCCTCCAGATGGAATGCGTTTACTTCCGCTTTTATTTGTTTTACCCTGAGAGTAAGAGCGGTGGCTTCATCTGTAAGACTTTTAGTCTTTTCCTTTGAGTCAGTAATCCGTATTTCTTCCATGAGGCTTTCCAGTCCTGAAATTGTGGCCTGTATATCGCGAATGGCATTGTTGAAAAATTCAACCCTGTTTCTTTGTATCTCACTGTCAACCTGTATGCGGGCTGCTTCTCTTTCCAGGTAAACCAGATATTGCCGGCCTTCGTCCAGTGCTTCGGCAGTTCTTGTTTCAAGAACGGGAAAGGCAATGGTCGCTGCATCTGAAGAAACATCAGCACGCTGAAATATCTGCACTTCATTTCTCATTTCCCTGATGCTGCCTTCAATGGCATCTACGCGGGTAACCTGGGTTTGATCGAACATGGTGAACACGATAAGGGCTCCGGCCACAAAGCTTGCCAGGGCGGTACCCATTTTAATGAACCACCAGAAAATAGAATAGAAGCTACCTTCGGTTCGCTTTCCGGTATTCAGATCGTCTTCATCGCAGATATCGCCCACCATAGAGGCCCCCAGGGTAAAGAAAAAGAGCATTCCTGCTGACAACAGCATGGTGGGAATGATGATCAAATAGGGGTATTGGGGGTTGTAGAAAAATATTTTAGATATCTGTGCTGCTGCCATGAGGCCAATGGCCAGCATCAGCGTTTTCCTTTTTCCCAGCCTGGGGCTGATCCAATTGAGCGGAAACACTGCCGCCAGACCGGTTACGGCCCAAACGGTTCCATTGATGCCCAGCAGATAAGCACCTGCTATTTTGTCTCCTCCAAATATATAAAAGATGGGTATGTATGAGCCCAGCAGGTTTACAAAGTTGAAACCCATGGCCAGGGTGAAGATGGTAAGGGTAAGTTTGATAAAGTTTTTATTGCCCGCAGCATGTTTCATGTTTTCCCAGAAGGGAGTCTTTTTTTGCTTTACCACCCTCTTGAATTTAGGTTCGCGAAGAGAGAAAAACCACCAGAAAGACAATGGAATAATTATACCAGCCACCAGGAGGGAAACATAGCGCATACCATCAACTTCGGTTCCTCCCGGCCCTCTGAAAAACTCCATGCTGGCCAGGGCAAACAGCCAGGGAGTGCTCATGGCAAAGAGATTTCCCACAAAACTTTTAGCGCTAAACAGGCGGGTGCGCACATGCTGGTCAGAAGTCATTTCCATGCCCAGCGCACCATGGGGGATTTCAAAAATGGTACAAGCAGTAAAAAACAGCAGCAAAGAAATAAGAATATACCCCAGCTGGAAAGCCTGATAACCCGCTTCCGAAGGGAACCAAACCCTTACCATGTCGCCTTGGGGAATCCACCACATCATAACAAAAAACACGGCAACCAATATTCCTCCAACAAGGAGGAAGGGGCGTCGTCGTCCCCAGCGGGTGCGGGCATTGTCTGATAAATGGCCGATAATAGGGTCGGATACTGCATCCCACAGCCTGGGGATAATGAGAATGACTCCCAGCCAGAAAGCACTAAGGCCCAGGCTGATATTTCCCATCAACCCCACCAGAATGCCTGCCACATTGAACAAGGCTATGGGAATAATACCCCCGGAACCGAATGCCGCAAGTTGAGAAAACTTAATCCTGTCTTCGGCAAAGGTTTCATTGTTGTTTTGTGCAGGTTTCTGCTTTTCCATCAGAATATCTTTTTTTTAATTGATGTCCAATGCTTTTAAGTATTCAGGGATTGTGAATTTCTGTTTTATGCTCAATCCAGATATTCAAATCCCAGCTTGTTCAAACCTTTTTGTATGATGGGGTCTTGCATAACGTGATCCCAGATGAGTCCGCTTCTGAAGTTTTCAATCAGTACCAGCATGGGCCCTTGTGCAACTCCGATATAATCGTCATTCACCCAACCGGCAGTTTCATTGAAAGCATCATAAAAGCCATAGGGACCCCAGATGCTGTCTCCTTTATTTTCTAACATGTATCGGGCAGTAGGGAAGACGATTTCGGGAGCGAAAGGAAGCGATGACAAAGCACCGTAAGGGGCTATGGTTCCGTCGTCAAAATAGTTGTAGTTGGGTCCTGCTGCTCCTCTTCCGGCATACCCCAGGAATTCGTATTCTCCAAAATTGTAATCCTCTCCGGGGCCATCACCAGCTGTAACTCCCCAGCAAAATTCACCATACCCTTTCCATCCGTGAGGATTCTCAATGGCATACTGTTGTTGGGTAAGAGTAGCGCGGCGGGAGTTTTCAAAGTAATCTATACCTTTTTCTTTCATGTAGGGATCAACCAGGCCTCTGAAATCAATGAAAGCATGTGAGAACTGGTGTCCGAAAAGGGGAGGGAAGGCCACGTGAGTAAGTCCCGGATAAGGCGTCTTCCAGGTGTAGGTTGAGAGCCATGCCTCATAGCTTTCCTCAATATTTTCCATTCCTGTGCCTGCAGCCAGGATGTAAAGAAACAGGCCTTCGTTATAACCGTACCAGCCCCAGTCTATAAGACCGTCCTCGGGCCTCCATCCCATGGAGATGGTTTTGGGTTGATTGGTTTCAGGGCCCATGTTAAAAATGCTCCAATCGAGTCGGGACAGAAGAACTTCTGCCATTTCACGGATTCCGCCTTCTGTTTCATTATCACGACTGTAATAATTTCTGGAGAAAATGACCCCCATAAGCAGCAGCCCTGTATCGATGGATGACAACTCGCTTTCCCATGTGCGCTTTCCGGTTTCCATATCCAGATAATGATAGTAAAACCCTTTGTATCCTGTTGCATCTACTGCGTCACTTTGTTCGGAGTTAACCAGGAATTTGAGTGCATTGTAGGTTAACCCTGCGGCTTCTTCACGGAGCATCCAGTTACGTTCCACTGCTACAGCAAGTGTGGGCAGGGCAAAGGCAGTTGAGGCAATGCTGGAAGGGGCATCCTCCCGGGCACGATCCCTAAACAATCCTTTTTCAAGGTTTACCTTATCTCTGAAAAACAGAAATGTTTGATACTGAATGGAGTCAAGCAAAGCATTATCATCCGCTGTAACGGGAAAACCGACTTTTCCATGGGATATAAATTCAGTGGTTTGTTGCGGTTGGCTGCAAGCCCCCATGAACAG
Organism: Bacteroidota bacterium; assembly: GCA_007694165.1. Lineage (GTDB taxonomy): Bacteria > Bacteroidota > Bacteroidia > Bacteroidales > UBA7960 > SKVR01. The sequence goes on along the minus strand of RECE01000346.1, from coordinate 984 downwards.
TATAGCCAGGATTAAAACACCTTTAAGTTTCATGATGTCAACGTTTTAGTTGCTATAGCAACGGTTTCTAAAAGGGTAGAGCCTGCCCGGAAAACCTTTGGTTTTCAAAAAAATGTGTTGTCAGATACCAAGATTTTCCGGGCAGGTTCTGCCAGGGAATCAGAAATTATTCAGGCTTTTCAGCTTCATAAATAATCTGCACTTGTTCTTCGGTGAGGGCAACATTAAAAATTCTTAGGTCGTCAAGATCTCCTTTATAGTTGCCGAGCCATTCGTGCACGGTGTTGGGGTTTTTTCCAATGTAGAATGAGGTGGCACTTGCTGGCACGGTTACCGGTCCCATGGGGGTTTCTCCGGCAATGAGGGTATCACTGGAAAGTTTTGCACCATCAAGATAGATGTTCCGGATGCTTGAAGCACCATCATAAGCATATACAAAGTGGAACCACTTAGAGGGTGGGAAAAATACATTGCGAAGTAAACCGTCGTCAGTATCGGTCCATCCGTAAATGTCTGAAGTCTGGTGGCGAGTAACTGCTTTGTAGCGCAATGTGTCGCCTCTTCCACTTCCTTCCTGCCAGATGGCATAACCGGCATTCCAGTCCATGTCAGGGTCAATAAATGAAAGGATGAAGTTGGTGCCTCCCGGCATTTGCTGCGCTCTCAGCCACATGCTGAAAGTCATGCTGCCCATGCGGAATTTTTCGGTATCATCGATTTTGATAAAAGCAGTTTCAGAACCTTTGTAAGCAGAATTGGCTTCGAAATGACGGTTCAGGGTAAAGGTCACATCTTCGCTGACCACTTCGTGTCCTTGCTCATCCGTAACATCTCCGTCGAATTTGAAATAAGCCACCAGGTTGTTGATAGCCACGGTGTCAGCAGGGTTGATTTCGTCACCATTGCCATTGTCATCATTGGGATCGTCGTCGTCTTTGGAACAGGCTGCAAAAGAAACCATTGCAGCAATAAACATCCAGCTTA
>RECE01000022.1 GCA_007694165.1 Bacteroidota bacterium | reverse complement strand
GCCAGGCTTGCTCGCTGTAGATTTTTTCGTTCCCGGCGCTGGAGCCGCAAAATACGGATAGTCTATTCATCTGTTCATAATTTGTTTTGGATAGGTCAGATGGAGCTCGCCAACAATATACATATTGTATGTATTGACTTGTTGCGAAATTATAATAATCCGCGAGTGTGTCAATAGTATTGTCATGGCTCGGTTCATCTGTTAGAAATTTTACATTATTCACCCAACTGAGATTATTCGATAGCTAAAGTATCAAAAAGAATCAATTCTTCACCGACTTTAAGATCTGTAAGCCCTTCAAAATCTTTTTCTCTGAGCACATCCAGCGGTTTCAGCAAGGGTTCGTCAGACAGGTCGAATGTGCCGAAGTGCATGGGAATAAAGTATCGGCCACCCATTTCATGAAACGCTTTAACGGCATCTGATGGGCTGATATGGGATTGATGCATAAACCATTCGGGTTTGTAGGCACCCACTCCCATGATGGCATAATCCACATCGCCCAGGATGTTTCGTATTTCTTTAAAATGTTGAGTATAGCCGCTGTCTCCCATGAAATAAATGGTCTTGTGGTGGTAGCGGATAAAGAACCCGCCCCATAGCCGTTTGTTTTCGTCGATTAGTCCACGCCGGGTCCAGTGGCGCGCGGGGACAAAAATGATTTCAAAGTCTTCATTCAATGCATATTGCTGATACCATCCGGCTTCCTGCAGTTTAACATCCGGCATCCAGCGGGTGAGCATTTCAGCCATGTTTAATCCGGTGAGGATTTCAGCATCGGGCATCTTTTCATACAAAAATTCCAGCGTACTCTTATCGATATGGTCACGGTGGTTGTGTGAAAGCAAAATATAGTCTATATCCCGGATACTGTCCAGATCAAAGGGCAGGTCGGAAAACCTTTCCAGGAAACGATTGGGCAAAAACACCGGATCGGTAAGGATGTTTTTACCTCCCAGGGTGATCAGAAATGATGCATGCCCCAGCCAGACGATCTTGTCACGGGACCGGTCAAACATCTCATTGTTCATGATTACCGAAAGACGACGGGTGTCATTTTCTTTTATGTCGCTGTAAGGATTGGATGACAGCCGCCAGCGAAGCAAGTCCGTCAGGCTCGACTCAAAGGGTTCGTGCATATTCATGAATCGCCCCTTCTTATCCACGGGGGTTCCTTCCCATTGTGGATCGGGGTTGACGGTAAGGAGCATCGGGTTATACACATACCCCGGAGAATCGGTAAGGACGATTTCGGAAAGAACTACATAGCTCATTCCGAAAAGGAAAAACACAAGCGACAGTATCTTTAATTTCTTCATAATGCTGATTCGAATTCAATATAAAACCTGCCCGGTAGAGCCAAAGCCCTAAAGATTTTTTTAAGGCAGGTACAGAATCATAACCAAAGATCTGTCAATTTGTTTGTTACAACATTTGAGCTATCGTTGCAATTAGTCTGGCCGAGGGAAGGAAAATCAATTGTGCCACAATGGTACCCAGCACGCGTGCAAATACCATGTAGACGATATACTTCCTGAAAAGGCTTTCTTTGGTTTTGCCCAGCACAACATCATCGGTCATCACAGACAAAAACGGATCAATAAATATAAACATCAGGATGGTAGCCACACCATTGATAATGGCAGACAAGCTGCTGGCCGTAGTGCGAAATTCCGGGTTAAAATACCCCGCATATAATGCAGCCAACACACCCACCGTAATGATGGCTACCGCAACCACATTCATTACAAACACTTTCCATGGGAAATCTTTTTTGAAGGAGAAATCAGCCACATTTCGTGCGGAAGGTATGGCAATATTATCTCTCACTGAAGAGATTCCTGCTTTGGAAAAACTATGAAAAATCAAAGAAGGAACAGATTTATAAATGCTGAACTTTTCCACCGCTACTGACAGCATTCGCTGAAACGTAGGTATCAGGAAACCTCCTGCAATGGTGGCGATGGTTCCTGCCAGGATAATCAACCGGAACTCCCATAGGTTTTCGCCCACTCCGGAAAGGATATTGTTTTCAACGGTTTTAGCCAGCAAGGGAGCCTGAAAACCATACGCCGTGCGTGAAACCAGCACCAGGATATTAAACAAGGCAAAGGATACTGCAATACGGCCTGTTCTTATTCCCACAATCCTTACAGAATAAGAGAGGGTTGTTATCAGATTGATAAGAAATACCAGTATCAGAACAGCAATTACCTGGTTTGTCATAGCTTTGTGTATTGAAGGGGTTACTGTTTTTTATCTGGGGGATTTTTTGTTTTAAATTTCAAATCCGATCTGCCCATGATTCATTGTTATTCTAAACTATATTACTGTGTGGCAAGTGTTTTTTAAACACATTGACACATAGGGTTAAACGTTGCCTTGAATTACTATATATGGATTTGCAATATTGAGGAATTCATAAAGGTAAAATTAATAAAAGTTATACAAGCCGCATACATCTAATGGTAATTAAATACGATCAAACCAATGATTAACCCATATTGCAGGATAAAAGAAGCAAAATCCTGATTTTAAGGGCTGTTT
>RECE01000234.1 GCA_007694165.1 Bacteroidota bacterium | reverse complement strand
TGCGATTGTTGGCTTCAATTACTTCGTCAATGGTAGCACAATTGTCAAGCATATATTGTATCCAGGCCAGTTCGGGCAAAGCGTCGCGGCTGTCGGGTTCAGGGTATAGTGTTTCATCAAGCCATAAAGATTCTACCACCAGGCCTTTCTCATTCATCCCCGAATTGGGCAAATCCTTACCATACACATTGAAGGTAATACTTCCGTATTTGGAAACCCATTGGCTGGGTTTTTCAGGGGGAATGCTAAAACCCACCTTACTATCGTGGCGCTGATTTACAAATACAAAGCCTCTGCCTGTATTGTAATCCATAGTTTTTCCCAGATAAATATTATCATGGGTTCTGAGGATAAAACTGGTGCAGGAATAGGATTTTAGCCCGAATAGAATTAAGGCGAATGCAATTAGATTTTTGATTTTCATGTGTTTGTTTGTTATGATTATTGAGTCGACTCCCCAAAAGGCTATTGTCCACTCACCGAAGTGAAGTATAGCCAGATAAAGTGAATTTCACGGATTTACACGATTTTATGCAGCTGATATAAAGCAAATTAAAAACACAAAAATTATTACGAATGGCCGAAAACGGGTTTTCGGAGTGGCTCATGATTCATATTCAGCTCCGCACAATATTGACTACACTCTTACAATACCCTTTGCCACCATATTCTTTCCATCCGGGAAGTTCAATGCCTGCAAAAATACCCCATTAAAAAATACAACTCATGAACCTGAGTTCATCAATTCTCTTGCAGCATTTTTTTCTTGATCCGGCACAAAGCCTGGGGCGTTACACCAATGTAGGAGGCAATATAATACTGTGGAATACGCTGCAGAAATTCTTTATGATGGCTGAAAAATCTTATATATCGTTGCTCTGGACTTTCGGAGTAAAAAGTGGTAAGATGATTGACCACCATGACAAAAAGTTGTTCTATGGCGATTCTGCCGAATCGATCGCCATACCTGAGACGATTGTAAAATACCTGCAGATTATCATAGGTTATGGAAAAAACCGTAGTAGGTTCTATGGAAGTTATGGAATTCCTGGAGGGTATCTTTCTGAGAAAACTTTCCAGATCATTGCAAAAGGCACCTTCAGCCCTGAAAACGAAAGTCCTTTCCTCACCTAAAGTAAGCTGGGAAAACCGGACAATCCCTTTGTTAACGAAGTACAATTTCCGGCAGATGTCACCTTCTTGCAGAAGCACCTCATTTCTACCATATTCCTCTTTGACGAAAAGGGATTCAATCAGCTGAATTTCATTGTCATCCAGTGCGATATAATCTTTTATTCTTGAAATAAGGAAATCGTGCATTGTTCATCCGGTTTTAAATATAGAAAGCAAAGTTTAGCCCAAAAAAGGAATACTAAATTGCCCATGATCTATACAAATGTGATTCAATAAAAAAAACCTTAACAAGAAATGAACCATAGGACTTTGCATCCTTATTATCAATTTATTAAAAAACAGAAAGGAGTCAGAAAAAACAGAAAAAGTTCACTAGCGGACATATTCTCCACAAATCGGACACTTCAAACAATGTAAGCTTCAATTAAAAAATAACTTATCCTCTGGATTAAATAATGAGAAAAATCGCTGGCATAATACGAACTTGCCTTTTCATTCTATAAAACAAGAGTTCATCTTCCTAAAAAACAAATCAATTTCCCCATAAACATAAAAAACCCTATATTTGTAAAATAGGATAAATAACTACATTCAATGGGATCCGGGAAAACCCATCATTTATTGGCGACCTGCGTTTCTTTTAATAATACGGGATACTCCTATCAAGATGGGATAAAAACGGAAGAATAAGCGGCATATGCTATTTTACTCCGAATTTCAGCAAACTTATCTGTGGCTGCCCCTGGCAGGCTTCATCATTGGCATGATTGCCTCGATGATAGGAAGTGGTGGCGGATTCTTCTTTCCCATTTTACTCATTCTCTTTTTTCAGGTTCCCGCCCACATTGCTGTAGCCACCTCCCTTGCAGCAAGTCTGCCACTGTGCATTGCCGGCACGGCGGGTCATTACCGTAGCGGAAATATCAACCTGCGCCTGGGGCTTATCTTTGGTGCGGCAGGTGTCTTTGGTGCTTTGTCTGGGGCATTTTTTACGCGACTCATGCAACCTGCCACGCTAAGAATCGTTTTCGGGGTTTACTCTGTTGCGCTTGCCTTGATCATCTTTTACACCAGCACGAAAGACAGAAAAGAGAAGACAGAGAGCGACCACCCCGAAAAGACAGCAACGGGAAGGATAGCCAAAAGCTCTGTCTTTGGTTATGTGGGCGGAGCTATCAGCGGTACGTTCGGCACCAGTGGTGCAGCCCCCATCATTGCAGGCTTATTTGCCCTGAAAACTCCTGTAAAAAAAGTAGCCGGCACCTCCCTTATGGTCGTCCTGATCAACACCCTGGCTGCCTTTACCGGTCATTTTCTGCTGGGGGAAGTTGATCTTACCCTGGTTTTGATGCTTACCACCGGGTCGGTGCTGGGTGCTTTGCTGGGCCCGCGATTACTGGTGGCCATACAGCCTGAGAAGTCAGAAAACCTCATCCGCAGGGTTTTCGCCATCATTATTATCATTTCCGGTATTCTTCTGATTATAAACTAAACCTGCATATATGGCCACACAAATTGCATTGACCCTGATATTTCTGATTGCCTTCACCCTTCTGCTGGTTTTCAATGAGTTGGCCTACAGAAGACTGGGAATGAAAGGTGAAATAACACGCAAATTTGCCCATTTCACCGCCACCCTTTCCACCATAACATTTCCTTATCTTTTTGAAGACCACTGGTATGTAATGGTGTTGGCCATTGTATTTTTTATTCTGCTTTTCGTGAGCCGTAACTACAAGTACCTGAAATCCATCCACGACATCAAAAGGATATCGGTGGGCAGTTACATGCTGCCAGTGGCTATTTACGTCACTTTCCTGATTGCTTTTAAGCTGGAAGAACGACTTCTTTTTATCCTCCCCATGCTGGTGCTGGCCATCTGCGACCCCATGGCAGGCATACTGGGCATCAACCTGCAGGAATACAACCACAAAATCAGGATTTTCAAATGGAAACTACAAAAAACATGGCTGGGCTCTCTTTCTTTTCTTGTTTCCTGCTTTGTGGTTAGCATCATCGCATTGTTTTTTTACTATGAAGTTTTTGACTTAAAAACTTTCTGGCTTGCACTTGTCATTTCAATAACAGGCACTTTAGCAGAAATGCTAAGCTGGAAAGGGAGCGATAATCTTGTTATACCCCTTAGCGTAACAGGAGTTTTAATACTTTGGCTGTAACCATACCGTTCACCTGCAAAAAGAAGATCTATGAAGCTTATCTACAAAGACGAAAACATTCTCAACGTACCCAACGCCATTAGTTTTTACCGGGTAATTACCTTTCCCCTGATCCTTATTCTTGCCTTGCTGGGAAAAGAACAATGGTTTGTAATCCTGCTGTGCATCAACCTGGTAAGCGATATCCTCGACGGATTTATCGCTCGCACCTTTAAGCTGACCACACGATTCGGGGCAGCCCTGGACAACCTGGGCGATATGGGCACCTACATACTGGCTCTTTACGGGATATTTGCCTTTCGCTGGGAAGCCATTGAGCCACACGCCTGGTTGCTGTACCTTTTCCTGGGCGTATTTGTGCTGAGTTACCTGGTGGCTTTTGTACGGTTTGGAAAAATCCCCGGGCTGCATCTTTACGGAGCTGTAATTACAGGTTATCTTCAGGGTATGTTTTTTTTCGTGCTGTTTGTATGGGATTTTTACCTCTGGTTTTACTACCTGGCCCTGGGGTGGGGCACACTGGCCTATATCGACAAAATACTGGTACTACTCGCCACTGACGATATCAAATCAGGTCTAAAAGGGTTTTACTGGGTGAGAAAGTCAAAGCAAAAGGCTTGACATAGGAAATACTTTACACTACCTTAGTACCGGGATAATTATTGAATCAAAACAGTTTATCATAAACCAAACTCTAGTCTCCAAAAGATGGACAAACTCAAAAAAATCAACAGGATCCTCTTTTTTATCATAGCCATATTTTTACTCTTCAATTTTGGCTCTTCTTTTCTTATCCCCCTTATTTTTGGTGTGTTTTTTGCATCGCTGATGACCCCATTTGCCGAACTACTTGAAAAGTTAAAAATACCGCGAATACTATCAGCTTTGCTCAGCACCCTGGTCATTTTTATCGTAGTAGGAAGCATCCTTTATCTGATGCTGCATCAATTGACCCTGTTTCTTTCTGATATTTCCAAAATACGAACCGAACTGCAGTCGCTCATCGAAACGGCCCAAAGTCAGATTACCCAATGGACCAACCTCTCGCTGGAAGATCAAAAGAAAATCTGGCAGGAGCGTTCCGGGCAGATACTCACCACCCTTGAATCTCATCTCACCAATTTCCTTGGCAACCTGGCAAACACACTTTTAGACTTTCTGATAGTACTGGTTTACGTCTTTTTGTTCGTGTATTACAGGAAGAAGTTCTCAGATTTTGTGATGATGTACACCCCTGAAAAAAAGCGGGTAAAAACAGGAAATATTCTGAAAAAAATCAGCAAGGTGGTATACCATTACCTTTGGGGAAGAGCCAAAGTAATGGCTCTGCTCGGTGTAATGTATTATATTACCTTCCTTATCTTTGACATCCCCTATGCCGTTCTGCTTACTTTATTTGGAGCCCTCATCACCATTATCCCCTACGTGGGTCCGTTTGTCAGTGGCATTTTACCCATCTTCTTTGCTGTTATCTATCTTGACGATGTAGGCACAATCATTCTTTTCACTGCAATCATTGTCACCATCCAGCTGGTAGAAAGCTATGTGTTCGAGCCTCTCGTAATTGGCAGTGAAGTAAAACTCAACCCTTTGATGGTTATCATTGCCATCATTCTGGGAGGAATGTTCTGGGGGCTTGCAGGGATGATTTTATTTGTACCCATGTTTGCCATGTTTAAAATTGTAGCCCAAAATACACAAGGGCTTGAACCCATCGGCATGCTGCTGGGAACCTCAAAAGAGCGCATGGAAGAGTCAGAAGAAAAATGATGATAATTACCATGCTTACAGAAAAACAGGCAGCCTCTAACCCGGTTTTCCCAAGGTTTGAGCCTGCCTGTTTACTATACTCCTGAATCAGAAGTTGCGATTCTATTCTATTTCTTCACAAACCTGGCAACCGAAGAACCGGTTTTGCCCTGACAACGGATGATATAAACTCCGTTTTGCAGATGAGATACATCAAACGTTAGAGGAATACCTGCGGAAACAGCATATTGAGGATACCCTGCAACAACTTTTCCGTCCATACTCACGATGGTAACATCAACGATATCATCGCTGCCTCCCCATACCATATGCAAACCAGAGTTTACAGGGTTGGGATAAACCTGAAGACTATTCATAATTCCAATTTGAGGTACTGAGGTTACTTCTTCGCTGTAGTACAATTCAAAGCGCAGCAAATGTTCAAACTCATTCTTCCAGTCATCCTCAAGAAGGTAAACATCAATGGCTTTAACTGACTGGTCTTCATTATATTCAAATTCGGCCTTTGCTCCCTCAACTAACTCCCAGTCATCAGCATCATGAATGCTATATGCATAGTAAGTTAAGTTACCTAGAGCATCGTAGTCCCATTCGGATTTAAAGGCTCCAACCCAGACTTCCAGGTCCTCATCGTGATACTCTTGCTGCATCAGGATCATCTTTCCTTCAACGTTAAACGCTGCTACCATTTTCATGAACTCCAACCAGTCGATTTCTTCATCAGTTATGTTTTTGTCAAAATCATCAAAATCCAACGCTTCCTGGTTGACCAATACAGTCATATCAGTAAACTGCAGCAGGTCGAAATTAAACCAGTCGATATCAATATATTTGAAAACCTTTAACCATTCCTCCTCAAACCAGTCCCATTGCCATGAATAGCCTGACTCCCATGTGTTGTTATCGTCAAGTTCGAAAGCCAAACGTGTTTCGGGTTCCCAGCTATCCTCCCATTCATCATACCATGAGAAAAGCATTTCTACCAGCGCATGAGCATCATTGTAGAAATATTCTTCCTTTTCGTCCTGCACCCAAGAGCGGTTCCAGCTGTCATAATACTCCCAGATACGAACCGAGAGCTGATCGTTTTCATTCATCTCATCCACAGCACGGAAGCCATAATCAACTTCCCAGGCCGAAGCATCATCATTGTAAAAATATTCTATATACAATACCTCGTCCCCAAACTTGTCCATTTCCATTTCTATTGCATAAAAGGGAACCCATTGGTCTATTACCCAATAGAAAGTCTCCATGCGCACGATATTGCCTTCGTCGTCATAGAATGCAGCCTGTTTCTCGCCAGGCAAATACTCTTTATCAAATTCATCAATATACCATCTTTCAAGTTCCTTGATGTTGTAAGTTCCATCGTAATAAACCGGAAGTTCTTTGGCAATCAACATGAATTCCTGGCCAAAATCAATATACATCAAGGCACTGTCGGCCTGTGCATTGTTTTTTACACCCATTATGCCAGCCTCTAAAAAACTGAATGGCGAAAATTCTTTTTCTTTTACTTTTTTGTTTTCCTGAGCAGACACCCTGAATTCAGACATTGCAGGGGTGTGTTTTTTCTCTCTCTTTGCGGTCTGATGCTGACCAATTCCAGGCAATACAAGCGATGCCAGAAATAATGCAAGTACAATTTGTTTCATGATTTAATTTTAAAATTAAAATGGGTTATTTAATTGTTTTAACCATACAATGCATTACAAAAATCAATTTGCATTTGACATGGATAAATTGGCAAAACAAATTACGTGCCATCTTCTATTAAAACGATAATCCTTATCACAAACAAACCATCTACCACTGTCAAATCAACCCTTCCACTTATTATTATATTTATGCAACTTAACTGCACGTGTTCGTTTTCGCGCAAAATAATGTCCGAAAAGGTTCATTATTTAAAACAAAAGAAAAATCTCTGGATTCCTTATAATAAAATTTGCCGGTATTTCTTGCCGGGTGGAATAAACAAACAGATGAAATAATGTAAAAATATATTTTCCGCCCATCATCCATGTAAACAAACATCCCGGAAAAACCTTACTTTTATAACGCGTTACAATAAATACTTGAGATTACATGCATTCCCCCGAATTGTGTTAAATCAGGTAAAGGATTGCATGGATTGTTATTATTATGAAGTCAATCATATAATAAGCTATGTCAGTTGTTGTTTTGCTACCGATATTCTCTCTGATTGTCAGCATGTTTATTGTCTCACTACCCTTGAGAACAGGCCTGCTGAAAGGGCAAATCACCCTGGCTACATCCTTGTTGCTAATGGCAGGCTCCTGGTACATCTTTTTGAATCCGGTTGATACCTGGCAACCCGCTTTTCCTCCACACTATCCGGACTTGCTTCATGCCTTCGTTCCTTTCATGATATTCTCCATGGATGGAATAAGCGGTATACTCATGATTTTTACCGGCACCATACTTCCGGTGCTGGCCATCGGAGCCTATGTTTACGAAAAAAGGAGCCCTTCAGGAGATCATTTCTATGCATGGTTTTTACTGAGTGCGGGTTTGAGCTTTCTTATTTTTTCCACACACCACATATATACGCTTCTTTTTATCTGGGGAATTGCCGGTATTCCTCTCTACATGCTGGCAAGCGGCAACACCGAGGGTCTTGCTGCCACAGGAAAAAAGACCCTGATACTTTTTGGTTCTGCCCATGGACTCATGGCCACCGGGGCCGTAATGGCAGTTGCTCTCAGCGGCTCCCCTTTCATCGACTCAATCCTGCTTGATACTTCCGTCACCCTTCACAGGGTGTCTTTTCTTTTGTTGCTGGCCGGCGGGCTTATGACAACCGGAATCATACCTCTGCATGGCTGGATATTCGGTTTTGGCAAGTTCGCTACCAGCCGGACTATTGCGCTTATGCCGCTGGCTTTGATGCGATTTACAGGAATATACCTTTTGATCAGATTGTGCCACGACCTTTTTATCCTCGATTTTTACAGCAAATTAATTGTATATATACTGGCCTCTTTCACCACCTTTTGGGGCCTGGCAATAGGTTATACAGCAAAACAAACAGTTATAAAGATGATATATATTCACATAGCAGCAGGAGGTTTGGCGCTCATGGGTATCGCAACGGTAACCACTGCCGGTCTCATTGCGGCTGTCAGCATGGCTACAGGAGCCTCAGCAATACTATCGGTCAGAATACTTTTTTATGAACCAACCCTTCCCCAGGTGGGTCGAAAAGAAGAAGGCTGGATTTTATCTGTAGTAAACCGACTGGAGAACTCCGGCTACACCGATCTGTATCATGTAGCATCAAAGCTTGTCTTTTCCATTCACCGACCGTTGAGCCGATTGCACGACGGTGTGCTGCAAACCTACCTGGTATGGGTTGTAGCAGCGCTGGTTATTTTGTTTTTACTAAACGGAATCCTTTATGGACACTGAAGTATACCTTGCCATCATAATGATATTCATGATCATTGCAGCCCTCACTGCCATTCATGCCCGCGATCTGCTCTCTGCGGTCATTGCGCAGGGCGCCATCGGTTATGGCCTGGTATTGTGCTTTCTGTTGCTTAAAGCACCTGACCTGGCCATCGTGCAGATTGTGGCAGAAACCATCACCATCATCATCATGGTGGCTGTACTGCACGACAGTACCCGCTTCGAAATTCGGTGTCCATTTTGCCGGCGCGATGTGGTCAATTATTCAGCGGCAATAGTGCTGGCGGGTGTATTGCTTTACTTTTTTGTGGATGCCATTGCCGTATTACAACCCTTTGGCGAGCATACCCTTCGCATGTCGGAAGCTTACGTGTACAGAGCCATAGAAGAGGTGGGAGTAACCAACTTCGTGAAGGGTGTTTTGTGGGATTTTCGTGCCCTGGACACCATGGGAGAAGCCGCCGTGCTTTTCACAACAGCCATGGGTGTACTGGCCATTTTGCGTCTGAAAGGGAAGAAAATTTGAGGATGAAAGAGCTGGAAGCTCGAAGTTGGAAGCTGGAAGGGTTGGTTTGGGTTGAAGAGTGGAAAGAAGAAAGAGCTGGAAGCTCGAAGCTGGAAGTTGGAAGGATTGGGATGATTAATTGAAGAGTTGAAGGGTGAAGGAGCTGGAAGGATTGGTTTGAAGGTTTGAAGGGCTTGAAAGGTGAAAGAGTTCAAGGCTGGAAAATGAAACCGGGAAATTGAAACCGGCCTACGTATAGAGAGTGCCTCCAGCTTCGAGCTTCCACCTTCCAGCTCAACAAAACAATTAAACAACATACAAATGAAAGGAATGTCCGTAATCGTAAAAAAGGTAGCTCAACTGCTAAGCGCCATGATATTCGTTTTTGGCATGTACATCATTACCCATGGGCACATCCTGCCGGGAGGCGGTTTTGCCGGAGGGGTATTGCTGGCAAGTTCTTTTATTGTGCTTATCCTTGCCCAGGGACTGGGATATTTCCAGTTAAAAAAACAAAGGGAGATGACCTCTCTGCTTGAGAGCCTTTCTGCGCTGATTATCCTGCTATTGGGATTCAGCGGGCTGTTTGCAGGCTCCTTGTTTTTTTTCAACAATTATCTGCCTAAAGGCGAGCCCGGCGAGCTGCTCAGCGCAGGAAATATTCCCATTTACAGCGTCCTTATCGGTATAAAAGTGGCAGCCACACTTTTCACCATCTTTCTGGCCCTAACCATTTACAAAGAGGAGGTTTCAAAATGATACTCTATATACTTTGCTTTATTCTTTTCCTGGTAGGATTGTACGGCCTGCTCATCAGCCGCAACATCATCAAGATGATTATTTCCCTTACCATTGTGGAGTTCAGCATTTTCCTGATGCTCATCCTCATTGGATATATTTCCGGGGGAATAGCCCCTGTAGTTTTCGGGCAGGCAGTTGCGGAAAATCAGGTTATTGTGGACCCGCTGCCTCAAGCCATGGTGCTCACAGCCATTGTAATTGCCCTGGCTACCAACGCCATGATTCTTACCATGGCCATCAGGCTCTACAAAAAATACGGAACCTTCGACATTCACGAAATCAACAAGCTTAAAGGATAAATTCATGGGAAACAGCCTACTCATATTCTTTATTTTTCTCCCTTTTCTGGCCGCCTTTGCCATACCACTCATCAACATGGCATCGCAACAGGCAAAGATGTATCTTGTAGCTGCGGTTTCGCTTGTTTTACTTTTTTTATCTGTTGTACTGATTGTTCAGCCTGCATCAACCCAGCTTTATATTTTGGGAGGCTGGTATCCGGCGGACAATATCCCCATCGGCATCCATCTTGTCAGCGATGGACTCAGCAGGTTTATGCTTTTGATTATCAACACGGTGGTTTTCTTTTGCACGATATATGCCATTGACTACATGAAAACCTTTACCGGTCAGAAATATTTCTATACATTATTTTGCCTGCAGCTGGCAGGGCTTAATGGAGTAGTGCTGGCAGGCGACATGTTCAATCTTTTTGTATTCATGGAAGTAACCGCCAAAGCATCTTATGCCCTTGTAGCTTTTGGTGTGCGAAAAACGGAGATCGAAGCATCTTTCAAATACCAGGTTATGGGGGGATTGGCCACACTTTTTATGCTCTTTGGCATTACCATGTTGTACTGGATGACTTCCACCCTCAACATGGCAGATATATCCCTGGTTTTGCGCAACAGGGAGGTTGATTACGGGAATGCAATCCGTTTTACCCAGCTGTTTATCCTGGCAGGGTTAGCCATAAAAGCAGCCATGATTCCTTTTCATGCCTGGCTGCCCGACGCCCATTCCTCTGCCCCCTCCCCTGTCTCTGCCATGCTTTCAGGGGTAGTAATCAAAGTATTGGGTGTGTATGTGATATTACGTTTATTTATCAGTGTATTCGCACCAGATTTGTTTATTTCGCAGGTGATTGCAGTATTGGGAGGTCTTTCCATGACTGCCGGTGTTTTCCTGGCCATTGGTGCCTGGGACCTGAAGCGACTGCTGGCTTACCACAGCATAAGCCAGATGGGATATGTACTCATGGGTATTGGGATTGGTATGGGGGTAATGGCCAAAGGAGGAGCAGCCACAGCGGTTGTGCTTACCTTTACCGGTGCACTGTTCCACATGATTAACCATGCTGTTTTTAAAGGGCTGTTGTTTCTGAGTGCCGGTTCGATAGAGCATGCTGCAGGAACCGTGAATCTGAAAAATATGGGCGGCCTTGCCCGATACATGCCCATCACCATGGCCGCATCCTTTGTGGCCTCCATGGCCATTGCAGGAATTCCTCCTTTTAATGGCTTTTTCAGTAAGTTTGCCATCATCGTGGCCGCTATTGAGGGAGGGTATTATTTCAGGGCCACCCTGGGAATTGTGGTGGGAATAGTCACATTGGCCTCTTTTGTAAAATTTCAGCGATATGCCTTTTTGGGCAAAGCGGAGCCCGGTACCTCCATCAAAGAAGCACCCTTATTGATGAAGGTCACGATGCTTTCAATGGCTGTACTTTGCCTGGCCATGAGCCTGTTTATCTTCCCGCAAGTGAGAACCATCTTTCTCGATCCTGCGGTAAACACCCTGCTCGAATCAACCGATTATGCCATCAAAAGCCTGCAACCATGAAGCGATACATTGTACTTTTCTTTCTCGCCTGGCTATTCTGGATGCTGCTTACATGGTCTGTGAGCATCGATTCAGTAATTGCAGGGGCAGGGGTAGCCCTGCTCACCACCGTTATTTTTGGAAAATACTTTTATACTTCCATATATAAACTGAGGCAATTCAGAAGATTCTGGATGGTCATTCCTTTCCTGGCTTTTTTTACCTGGCAGGCCATCAAAGCCAACCTGGATGTGGCATGGCGCGTAATACAATACAAAATACCTATCCGGCCAGCCATTATCAAAACACCACTCACGGTAAAAACCGAGCTGGCAAGAGCCATCCTTTCCTGCGCCCTTACCATGACCCCCGGTACTATCGTCATTGACATAAGAGATGACTTTTTGTATGTGCACTGGATTTATGTGGACGCAAAAGACCCGGATTCCTATGCCTTGAACCGGATTCGAAAATTTGAAAGATATATTCAAATCATATTTGATTAGTTATGTTGGAATTTATGCTTTACATACAGATTTTTTTGTGCGTTTTCCCGCTCTACCGAATCATCGCGGGCCCCACCATTGCCGACCGCATAGTGGGCATCGAAAAGCTGGGGATTCTTGTCACAGCCATCGGGGTAATCATCATACTGCTTACCGGGCAGTCGTGGATGATTGACATTGTCATTGCCTGGACCATCCTAAGTTTCATCAGCACACTCACTTTAGCCAAGTACTTAGAAAACAAAAAACTTAATGACTGAACTCATAAGCAACACACTCATTGCCATTGGCACCCTGTTCAACCTTTTGAGCTGCATCGGACTCATCCGCCTGCCCGACCCATACAATCGTCTGCAGGCCAGCACCAAGGCCATAACCCTGGGCATGTGCAGCATCCTGCTGGGGGTTACAATCCGGTATGGACTCACGGGCCCGGGCGTAAAAGCCCTGCTGGCCATTGTGGTTATCTTTTTCACGGCCACCGTTTCGGCCCACACCCTGGCCCGGGGCACCTATCGATTTGGCATCAAACCCGGCAAAGAAACCATCAGGGATGATTATGAAGAGGTGGAGAAGGATCAGCCTTAAAAGATATGGAACAGA
>RECE01000002.1 GCA_007694165.1 Bacteroidota bacterium | reverse complement strand
GTCCGGGCATCCACCACTTACCCAGGTATTTGCCAGCATACGGGGTGTTAGCGTTCATGGTGAAATTGATTTGAGTTGTTAAAAAGACTTAGGGGTTTAGTGGTGTCTTATTTCTTGCATAAGAAAAAACTATACCCGATTAATTTTTAATTGTCGCTAATTTAGAAAGAAGCAAGTTCTTCAGTTCGGATAGCTTTTGATTTTCAATACCAATTAACTTAATTCGCTTGAAAAATACTTTTTGTGTTTTTTCAAACTTTTCAATTTTATTTTTCTCAGGAATAATTAATTGATGACGGTGAATGTCATTCCTATTTAATGTTGGAACCGCTGAGCCACCGTTGTAATCAATGATATTTATTCCTTTCAGAACATAGTAAGAATATATTGGTGTTGCCCTTTTGAAGTGCTTCACCCAAAGAGTTGTATTCAATGGCCAAAAATCTTCATCAACATAAAATACTTCACCTAAAGAACCACTTCGGCCTGTTACAATCCCTGGTGCTTTGACTTTGTATTCGCTGTGTTTTTCATTTGTTCCGGTTGATGCAAATATTGGATAGGTTCCTTCTTTTCTGTTTTGTGTAGGTAAGTCAAACCCTCTTTGAAGTTCAATTAAGTCAAATAAGGTTCCTATTTCCCATTCTATAGGAATTTCTCCATGAATAGTTTCAACCATCTCCCCACCACTACTCTTGTAAGGCATGCCATTTTCATCAGGAAACTCAAACTCCACAAACCACCTCCGATACACCGCCTGCGCGGTTTCTTCCAGTTTTTGGATCAGCTGCTCATTGATTTGGATGCGCTTTTGCACGGCCTGGTATTCGGCCACAATCTCGCGCTGCTTTTCGATGGGGGGAATGGGGATGCCTATACTGCAAAACGCATCCCATGAAAGGCCACCCCTAACATCAGCATCTGTATGAAACCATGCGTTTCTGTCGTATTCTTTTCTGGAGAACCACATCATGAGAAAATCGGCATCCAGCTCACCGGGTTTGGTTATCTCAAATACATCATAGGCAGGTGAAACGATAAACGGATCATTTGTTCTTGAAAGTGCAACCGGGATTCGATAGTCTCTTCCCACGTGCATGCGGTTACATGCAAATTGGCCTGGTTTTACCACTTTATAATTGGTCATATCCGTTCCCACAACATTTGCTACCGAAGGCATAAAGAACTTGTCAATATTAATACCCAGTAGCTCAGAATACTTAAGCTCCCGGTTTTTTACCTTTATGGGCCTTATAAAATCTCCAATTCTTTTGTAATTACTTCCCATTTTTCTTTTTCAGTTTTTTAGCGGTTTGCTCGATGTGGCGGATATAGTCTTTTTCGGCTTGTGTGGGTTGTTGCAGCTGCTGGTGGTGGTATTTTTCATATTCGGCACGTGCTTTTTCCAGGGCTTTTTTATGGCTGATTTTGCCGGCATGGGTAAGGATATCATTTCCGGTCATCGTCAGGAAATCATCCAGGCGGGCAATCCAGTCTTTCATATACATGGGTCTGCGATTGAGCGCCTGCAATTCGGCCAGTTCGAGGTAAGCGGTCACCATGCGGTTCAACAAGTTCAATTCCTCTTCATTGAGGTAGTTTTTGGCAATTTCGGTTTCCTGTTGGGTGGGACGGTTGCCTTTGAAATGGGTAAGCCCCAGGTTTTTTTTACCTGCATCAACCCTTTTGTAAATGATTTCGGCGGCAGTATGCCCATGGGTAGCCCAGTGCATTTTATTTTGCACAGTCTGAAAAAACAACACCGACATTTCGTGGTTGGGTTCGTAATCAATGCTGGTGGCATAAATATCGAGCACCTTGCGCCAGAATACCTTTTCAGAAGAACGTATATCGCGTATGCGTTGCAGCAGTTCGTCGAAGTAGTTACCTCCTCCAGCTTGTTTCAGCAGTTCATCGTTCAGGGTGAACCCCTTGACCAGGTATTCCTTGAGCCGGGCAGTGGCCCATTGGCGGAAACGGGTGGCCACATGCGATTTAATTCGGTATCCAACAGACAAGATAGCATCAAGGTTATAATATTTTTGCGTTCGTTTTACTTCTCTTTTTCCCTCCAATTGAACCTGTAAGAATTCCTTACAAGTTGAGTCTTCATCAAGCTCACCTTCTTCAAAAATATTTTTTAAATGAATAGTAATATTCTGAGGCGTGGTTTGAAACAAATCAGCCATCAGTTTCTGGGTTAACCATATGGTTTCACCTTCCATCCGGGTTTCAATTCTTACCTTACCATCTTCGCTCTGGTAAATGATCAGTTGGCTTTGTTCCATGGCAACTACTTTTTTTCAGTGTTTATGGGAAAACCCAGTTCATGAAAAACCTTCAGCAATTCTTGTTTGGACAGTTCTTTATGTATCCTTTCCGGCAAATATATAGAAATTCGACTTATGCATCTTTTTAAAAATTGAATTTGTTTTCCCCATTCGTCCCTTTTATACCCCCACCCCGCAACCCGGCAAATATCGCCGGTTTACCGGGTGTTTTCCCTTGCTGCAGAAGCATAGCTGAGATGGTCCGAATGTCGGGAATAGGAAGG
>RECE01000120.1 GCA_007694165.1 Bacteroidota bacterium | reverse complement strand
TGTATATGTTTCGCAGCTTATACCTTGTACAAGGAGTTAGAGCGTCTGTTGAGACTAAATAAGATTGGCATTTCAGCAGAAAAAGCAATAGATGAAATTAAAGAAATAAGGCAGTTAAAATATGTTCTACCCAGGTCAAGACAACTTAAAAAAAAGATCCTCAATCCTACAGAGAAACAAAAATCACTCCTTAATCTTAAAGTTTAAAACTGGGTGACCCATTGCACAAAACAGGAAAACAATTAATGAAAAAATCTCCTGGCTAAACATTTTACTCATCCATCTGTTTAAATGGGAAAAATAACAACTATGAGCTATTACTACAGTACCGTATTGAGAAAGACCAGCTATGAAGCTGCTATTGAGCTGGCGACGGAAGAATTGCAGAAAGAGGGCTTTGGTGTTCTCACACAAATCGATGTGAAAGAAACATTGAAGAAAAAAATTGACGTCGACTTTAAACCCTATATTATTCTGGGAGCATGCAACCCGCACTTTGCCCATAAGGCTTTGAAAGCTGAAGACAAGTTAGGCGTTTTCCTGCCTTGCAACGTGGTGGTGGAGCAGCATGATGATGGCACAGTAGAGGTTTCTGCTGTAGATCCGCATGCTATGATGGCATCGGTAACCAATCCTGCTTTAGAGCAACTGGCCACCGAAGTACGCGAAAAAATGCAACGGGTAATTCAGGGAGTTGCCGCTGCAGAGAGCTGAAAAAAGAAAAAAAGCAAACCCTGGAAGGTCACTCTTACTCGCTCTACTCCCTCACCACCTCAACCCATCGCCCCTTGTTGCGGGCATAGATGGAAGCATCGTACATGGCTTCTGTGTTGAAGGCGGGCAGGTAGAAACGCCCGGCATAGGTAGCAGTAAGCATCACTTTATAGGTTCTGGCCTGTCGGGCCGGGATATCAAAATAGGTATGCACCCTGTCATCGCGAATATCTTCGTAAACCGGTATATCCTGCTGCAGGGCCCCGGCAGCTGCATCCATCCGCACATTACTGATTTCCCAGCCAGAGGGGAAGATGCGTGTAAGGGCCATTTCACGGTAGTCGCCTCTTATACCGGGATGAGAAAGGGTAACTTCGGCAATGAAAGAAGTGCCTTGCCTCAGCCTGCTCACATCAAGAGGCGATCCGTCCAACCCGGTAAATCTGACATTCATCCCCAGGTTGGCACTTTCGGCAACCTCATCCCCGGCACGGGGGATTCCTGAATGTATAACCCTAATGAACAACGGGTTGTTACCTTTATTGGAGAAAGCCATTCGTTTATCACTTTCTGTGGCCGGAACAGACAACTCATTGATGGAAACCAGGGAAGAAGTTTTCACCTCCCTTGCCGCTCCACCATCCTCTGCATATGTAATCTGCATCCCACTTTCAGGGGTAGTGCCTTTGTAAAAATCAGCAAGCGCCATCAGCCCGAACGCTGTAGTTTGGGTGCTTAACCATTGTGAAGAGGCAAACTCATCTGCCAGTTCTTTCACCAGCACTGCCGCATCTTCTCGACGGTTAAGCTTTAAAAGTACCGGAATGATCTGTGCCTTATCGCGCAATGGGTTTCCAAAAGTATAGGAAAGTTGCCTGTAGGGTTCAATTCGGGTTCCTGTTTGTTCGAGCAATTGGCGTGCTGCTTCTTCCTGCCCTGACAACAGATAGGCTGCTGCCAGCTGCCAGCGTGCCTGCACGGACAGTGTGGATTGCTGACGCAAACGGTTCATGGCACCCATCTCAGACCTGTTGGCCAGGGCAAGGGTGTACAAACGGTAAGCCTGCATCAGGTCACTTCCCTGGGTCTCCACATCGGGCACCCACCGGTTGGCCATCTGTTGCTGAAAGCGAACCCAGTTGTCTACGAATCCGGCAGGCAGGGAAAATCCTTTCTTTTGTGCCTCAAGGGCAAAATGTCCGGCATAACTGCTTACCCATTCATGGGCGGCGGTTCCTCCCGGCCACATAACCACACCTCCGTTGCCAATCTGTCTGCCCGACAACCGACTTATTACGGATTCTACATTGTGTTGAATTTTTGCTTTATCATTTTCCGAAAGTTCGTAAAAGGTCTCAATAAACAATTGCGGGAAGGCGCCTGAGACAATCTGCTCGGTACAACCATGCGGATAGGTCGTAAGGAAGCGAAGCCTTTTCTCCAGGTTGATGGGGGGAATGGAAGAAATCTCCAGGGTAGCTTCGCGCGTACTTTGCATTCCCCTGAAAGCAAAGCTGAGCTCCCCCGACTCTTTGCCGTCGAGCACCAGGTTTTCGACCGATGTTTGCCGGGTGTTGGCGTTGCGAACCTCCAGCTCAATATCAAAGGTTACCGATTCACTTCCACTTTTTACGGTAGCAGATACTTTGGCAACCCCTTCCCTTTGGGGTGTTTCCAGCTCAAACCATACCATCTCATCACCGGGTTCTCTAAAAGCAATACTCCGTGTTCTTTCGCCTTTAATGCTAAACATGTCATTGACAGCAACAGTTATTTGAGCCTGTTTTACCGTTTCATCCAGCGCAAACACATTTACCGGGAAGCTGACGGTTTCACCAGGCCCCA
>RECE01000362.1 GCA_007694165.1 Bacteroidota bacterium | reverse complement strand
GCCATGAATAAGTGGTTGCAAAACTTTGCCTATCGCACCGAACTAAGCTGGTGGATGTTTGCACTGGCAGGTTTACTGGTGCTGGGGATTGCGTTGCTTACGGTGAGCTGGCAGAGTTGGCGGGCGGCGAGGAGGAACCCGGTTGAGGCCTTACGATATGAATAAGAAAAGGGCTTAAATCGCAATGCATTTTTCGTAATCCCGAAAGCAAAGCTTATCGGTGAATCCAGATGATTTTTGGAGGATATTAATATGGAGATACGAGATTGTCAAAATTGTTGTCTTTGGTAACAATTATGGATCCTTACGATTTAGCAAATTCGCAAACAATAGGATTCTCTGTCATATCCAAACCCAAATCCTGCAATTGTTTAGACCCGATAAATGATTGTGAAAAGAAGGATGCAAGTTTTTGGCGAGATGCAGGTCAAATATTGGTTGCATCAGGCTGAAAGTTCAATTCGTTCTTTATTAGCAGAAAAATTTAGACAGGCCAAAATATCTTTCCTCTCCAAATTAGGGAAATCATCAAGAATTTTGTCAAAGCTCATACACGAAGCCAGTTATCGTAAAACACCGGCTACGGTTATGCGCATTCCGCTTACTCAGGGTTTTCCGCTTCTTTTCCCGGGTTCCGGCAGGGGTGAGGCAATCATCATGACTAAACTTAGCAAATCCATTGCTGATTAAACGTAAATAGTATTAGGAGATAAGAGCCCTGATGAATTCCACAGGAACAGAACTTATCACCGAACAATAATGGTTCTGATTGCATTATCGCGTTAATTATGTGCATTGATCCGACTTCTATGTCTTAGTAAAAATATGATTCATAGTTGCACAAATTGGAAGTATCTGATTTTTTGAATATGTAGCAGGAAAATCAGTTTGTATGTGTGAATTCGTTTAATTATTGTAATTTAGCATTATTCTGCCAAGGTTGGAGTTAAGTTAATTGCTTCTTTCACGGCTGAAAATATCACATTACAAAACCTGTTTCAACAATAATCGGTCTGTTTTTTCTATTTTCGTATCCCACCCCTTAAATAAAAACAGTATACATAAAAGTACCTGATATTTCAAAATCTGGCTTTTTATCGATTTGTCGCTCCTTTTTAATATCGCATAAAAGTTATGAAGATTTACATCAAACATATGGTTAGCCAGCGATGCAAACTGAAGGTGACAGAAGAGTTGACTAAACTGAACATAGATTTTTTAAGCATCGACCTGGGGACGGTAGAGTTAACAGAAGATATTACCCTTGAACAGCATGAGCGGTTAAAAGAAAATTTACTCAGCTCGGGACTGGAACTAATGGAAGACAAAAAATCCATTTTGGTTGAAAGGGTGAAAAATAGCATTATCAAAATGATTCATGAATCAGAGGATTTACCTAAAGTCAATTATTCTGATTACATCAGCGAGCAACTGGATTACGACTACACTTACCTTTCCAATATTTTTACAGAAGTTAAAGGCATTACCATACAACAGTATATCATCAACAACAAAATTGAAAGAGTGAAAGAACTGTTGTTGTATAATGAACTCAACCTTACCGAGATTTCCTATAAGCTTCACTACAGCAGCGTAGCGCACCTTTCCAATCAGTTCAGAAAAGTAACCGGCCTTTCCCCTTCTTTTTTCAAGCAGCTAAAGCACAATCGTAAAGAAAATCTTGAAAACCTGTGATTTATGTAAGTCTTTGCTTACATGGTGTAACACTTTTACTTTCAATGGGTATTACTTTTACATGGTAAAAAAACTTTACACCTGAACCCGCCAGTTGCGAGAATCTGAAAACATTTTATCATTATGAAAAAGTTGACCCTTTGGTTTGCAATAGCAGCCCTTTTGTTTGCATTGTATCCAGCACAATTAAACGCAGAAAGCTATATCCATGCGTCTTCAGCAAATGCGGAGATGGGAATGATTGCTTCTGCCGAACCTGGTAAGGCATTGCTTGCAGTGCCTGATGCTGAATTGGCGATGGTTAGTTCTGCGGAAACAGCCCAAACTGCCTATGCTTACGCTTTGGAAGAAAGACTCAACCAAATCAACGATATGGATATGTCTGCCATGAGTTCTTCAGAAAAGAATGAATTAAGAAAAGAAGTCCGCGCCATTGAAAAGCAACAAAGAGGAGGTGGGATTTATATTTCTGTTGGAGCTGCTATCCTTATTGTATTGCTTCTTATTCTTTTACTCTAAAATGTACTTGCAAGAAAACGCCAATTGCTGCGTTATGCTTGTCTTCAAAACAGTCATTTACGAAGAGTAAACTCCTGTTTTTCAGCCTTCGCAACCGAAAAACTGAAAGTTTTGAGCTCATGACCAAAGGGAATAACCCTTGCACTTGTCGCTTTCTTATCAAGCACACGTAAGAAATATAAGTTTTCTTGTTGACTTTAAATAGCTTTTACAATGAAAAAGTCAGGCACAATTGTATTGGTAATCGGTTTGCTGATTACTATATTCACCGGATTTCAATTTATAACCAAAGAGAAGGTGGTAGATATTGGTGAAATCCAAATCACCCGCGACAAAAAACATAGCCTTG
>RECE01000170.1 GCA_007694165.1 Bacteroidota bacterium | reverse complement strand
CAGAAACTTACGGTCCGGTCATGACCCGCCGCCATACATACTACCTCATTGCACGCACCCTGGCGCTGGATCTTCACCCCGAAAGGGCAGGGGAGATCGTGAAAAACCTTCCCGAAAAGGAAACCCACTGGCAACTGCTGGTAAAAACGGGCAGCGACAATATGATATTGCCTTCCTTTTTCCTTGCCCTGCAGCGTCACCATCTGCTGAAACACCTGCCCGCCGATCTGCAGCAATATCTTCAGTATGTATTCGAGCTCAACAACGAAAGAAACCTGAGTGTGATACGCCAGGCGGGGGAGGTGAGAGACCTTTTGAAATCTGAAAACATAACCTGTCTTTTTATGAAAGGAACGGGAAATATCCTGGACGGGTTATATGCCCATACGGGCGAACGCATGGTGTACGACCTGGATGTGCTGGTGCCGGAGGATAAAATGCTCACCGCAGCGCAGCTGATGGAAGGGCAGGGCTACCATACACAAAAGAAATTCAATCCGCGAGCACTGGAATCCACCATGCACTATCCCATCCTGCTGCGCGAAGACCATGTGGCAGGGGTGGAGATACACCGCATGCCGGTTCAGTACCTGTACCGGAAAAGTTTTCACTCCCAAACCATCTTTGAAAATGCGGTGGAGAGCAAATCCGAAAAGGGGTTTTTGCTAATGAACTACAGCCACAGGATCATCCACAACTTTCTGCATGCGCAGCTGATGCATAGCGGGCATTACAGTGCGCGGGTTTCGCTGCGCGATCTGTATGATCTGCTGCTGCTGAGCCGGAAAGAGGATCCCATGGAGGTATTTGCATCGTTCGGGCACTACCAAGGCAAATCAATCGCCTGGCTGAAGCTGATGCATAAGGTTTTCGGACTGGAAATGCCGGCCCACCTGAGCCGGAACCGGCGGGGTAATTTCTTCCTGCGGCGCCACGAAAGGGTTATGAGAATGAACGACTGGCAGCTGAAGTGGCAACTGATCATCATCATGGCCATCCAGAAGTACGTGGTACTGCCGGCGCGGGTTCTGTGGAACCGGCAGGCACGCAATTATGTGTTCTCCCGCCTGCTCGATCCTGCGTGGTATGGCAGACACATCAAAGCCATGGGGAGGATGATCAGAAGGAAGCCCTGAAGTTTTGCCGCGGTTGTTTTTTTGCCACGGATGCACGGATGGTTTTTTTCTTTCGCCTGCCCGCACCCCCTAACCCCCTTGAAGGGGGAACCTCCGACCCACAAGCAATTGCTGCAGATTCCAGGCTCCCCCTTTTAGGGGGCTGGGGGGTATTGTAAGTTTCTCATTGAAAGTTATTCTCTCGCAAAGCCGCTAAGACGCAGTTTTGAAAAGCACGGGGTGCTTCTTCGGGTACGACTTCAGCTCGTGCCCGGAGTTGGTTTTAAATTCTTTGCGCACTTTGCGAAAAACTTTGTGACCTTTGCGTTTCTCTTTTACAGAACCGCAGGTTACGATGTTCCAAGCTTGAAAAACCTACTCTACTCCGGAAAAAAAATCTCTGATTTTTCCTTTATCTTTGCACCCTGTGACACAAAAAAAAACCCATCATTATGCAGGATTTCAGCAAAACCCCCGAAATATCCGAAGAGGAAATAAACATTGAAGTACAACGCATTCTTAATGCCGGTCTTCCCGCTGCAGATCGCAAAAAACTGCTCTCATCCATCATGGGCATCATCGACCTTACCACACTTGAGGGCGCCGATACCGACCAGAAGGTAATTGATATGTGCCGCAAAGGTATGGGCATTGAAAAGCTTGGTCTGGGACTCCCCAATGTTGCCGCTGTGTGTGTATATCCTACACTGGTTCGAACCGCACGCGAAGCGCTGGAAGGAAGCCACCTGAAAGTAGCAGCTGTTGCCGGAGCCTTTCCTGCAGGACAATCGCCCATTCATATCAAGGTGGAAGAGGTAAAATACACTGTGGGCGAAGGTGCCGATGAGATTGACATGGTGATCTCGCGAGGCAAGTTCCTGGAGAGAGAGTATAACCTGGTGTTCGACGAGATAGCCGCCATCAAAGAAGCCTGCGGCGATGCACACCTGAAGGTAATTCTTGAAACCGGCGAACTGCAAAGCCCCACACTCATTCGTCGTGCCAGCGATATTGCCATTGCTGCCGGAGCCGATTTCATCAAAACATCTACTGGCAAAATACAACCCGCCGCCACCGAAGTTTCCATGATGGTGATGCTGCAGGCCATAAGCGATCATTACCGGGAAACAGGAAAGATGGTGGGTATAAAACCCGCAGGCGGCATAAGCGATAACGACAAAGCGATCCAATATTACACGCTTACTTCAGAAGTATTGGGTAACGACTGGCTCCACAAGGACTTGTTCCGCATTGGTGCCAGCCGCCTGGTGGATGCCGTGGTGGAGGAAGTGAAAAGTATGAAGTAAAGGTCCTCAGTAAAAACAGCAGAATCATTTTTCGGGCTGGTTATCAACTACCCCTTAAATAATATGCGTGCAAGAAAAAAATTACTAATTTTGCACACCCTATGGCTCCGTAGTTCAATTGGATAGAATAGCAGATTCCGGTTCTGTCGGTTGGGG
>RECE01000232.1 GCA_007694165.1 Bacteroidota bacterium | reverse complement strand
CAGCACCACTCCCGCCCTGTCTCTCATGTTGTAGAGCAGCATCATGGATTCGCTGTAGGCGCCGCAGGAATGGATGGCCAGGATGTCGCCGCGCCCGGTTTGGGGAAGCTGAATCTGGGTGGCAAACACGTCGCTGGATTCGCATACGGGTCCTACCACATCGTAGGTTTCATTTGGTTTGGTGGAAGTGAGGTTGGTGATATGGTGCCGGCTCTGGTAGAGGGCCGGGCGCATGAGTTCATTCATCCCGGCATCGGTAATGACAAAACTGCGGTTGACCCCTTTTTTGGTGTACAACACTTTGGTGATGAGTTTGCCGCATTGGGCAACGATGCTGCGTCCCAGCTCGAATCGCACTTTTACATGAGCGGGAACCTGCAGGTTACGGGCAAAAACATTGAAATACTCAGCAAAGGGAGGAATGGGATTTCCCTCAGGGTTTTCGTAATCCACCCCCAGTCCGCCGCCCAGGTTAAGCAGGGTGGCCCCCCTCTC
Organism: Bacteroidota bacterium; assembly: GCA_007694165.1. GTDB lineage: Bacteria > Bacteroidota > Bacteroidia > Bacteroidales > UBA7960 > SKVR01. The sequence continues at coordinate 2,091 of RECE01000232.1, read as the reverse complement.
GTCCATATTCATGGTTTGCCACAACTCATTCACCTTTGCGGTGAGCATCTCAAAAGGCTCCAGCGTGGTAATCTGCGAACCAATATGAAAATGCAACCCCATCAGTTGCAGCCAGGGAGATTCGGAAGCAAAATCCAGCACCTCCCTCAATTGTGAGAGATGAACGCCAAACTTGTTCTCTTCCAAGCCTGTAGTGATATATCGATGGGTATTGGCGGCTACTCCGGGGTTTACCCTGATGGCTACCGGTGCAATTTTCTGCATGCCGCGGGCAATCTCTTCCGTAACCTGCAGCTCTTCCAGCGACTCACAATTCAGGCAAAGTATGTTTTCACGCAGGGCCAGTTCGATCTCCTGGTCTGATTTGCCCACCCCGGCATATACGATTTCACGCGCAGGAAAGCCTTGTCGCAGCGCTTCTGCCACTTCATTGCCACTCACACAGTCGGCACCCAACCCGTAATCCCTGATGATACCGGTGATGGCAGGGTTGTTATTGGCCTTCATGGCATAATGAATTGCATAGCCATGGATTGCTGCACTCTGAGAGGCATGCTCCAGGGTTTGTTTCAACAGACCAGTATTATACTGATAGTAAGGGGTCGTTATATTTCGGGGCTGAAGAAAAACGCTCATGGGATATATGTAAATTAAATTGTTTGATCCAAAAAGGATTTCTGTGAAGAATAGTTCGATTGTGTGCCACAGAAGTCCGGTATCTATTTTTCTTTGTTCATTACCAGGGCATGTTGCAAGCACTTAGCCTGACATGACCATTTTTTCATTCACCGGAAGAAACAAATGGTGCAGGGCATTCAACGCTGCTGCCTTTTGCGCTGCAGGGAGTACAAAAGTGATGTTATTGCTGCTGGCTCCCAGTGAAACCATGCGGATATCGAAATCTTTTACCTGCTGCATCACCTCAGCCATATGGCCGGGCCGGAGCATGTCGCCCACCACGCAGATGATGGTTCTTTTGGTTTCCAGGTTTACCCTTCCCAGCTTTTCAAGATCAAGCATAAGGGGCAATACACCCGAAATGCTTTCAATGGTAACGGACACAGAAACTTCGGAAGTGGTAACCACATCCACGGCCATTTTATGGTCACGGAAAATTTCGAACACTTTGGCCAGGAAACCATAGGCATTAAACATACGCCCTGAGGTAATGCGCAGCACATTGATATTGTCTTTGGCGGCAATGGCCCTGATGCCAAAAGCGGGAGCTTCGGACTGAATGGTAGTGCCCCGGGCATCCCTTTGCAGGGTATTTTTGATGGCAATGGGTATCCCCTTCTCTCTGGCAGGCCTTACACAGGATGGGTGCAGGATCTTCGCGCCGAAATAGGCAAGCTCCGCAGCCTCGGTGTACGACAGTTCCCGGATGGGCTCTGTTTGCTGAACAAACCGGGGATCATTGTTATGCATCCCGTCGATATCTGTCCAGATCTCAATTTTCTCGGCACCGCTTGCTGCTCCCAGCAATGTGGCGGTAAAATCGCTCCCACCCCGGCTCAGGGTGCAAATACTGCCATGCACATCGCGGCAGATAAAACCCTGCGTTACATATACTCCCGAAGAAGTATATTCCGAACAGGACTGCAGCCTGCGGGTAATATCTTCCACATCAGGCTCCTGTGTCTTATCCAGGTGCAGCAGCGTGGTGGCATCCAGCAAAACAGACGATTTCCCTGTAAACACCAGGTAACTGTTGAACACCCCGGAAGTAACCTGCTCTCCCAGCGCAATTACACGATGTTTCAGCAATTCATTACAAGGAATATCCTTCAATAAAGTTATGACTTCATCAAAAAGGGTTGCCGCTGCGGGCATATAGTTCTCTTCCGGTAGCAAGTCAGCAATGCGGAGGTAGAAATCAGCGCGCAAAGTCTGTAATGCTTCAATGGCTTCCAATGCACCTTTTTGTTCCCAGAGTTCTGTAACACGAACAAGTGCATTGGTCATTCCCGACATGGCCGAGCAAACCACGATACAATCATTTTGCTCGCGCACGATGTCGGCGGCGATACGGATTCTTTCCGCACTGCCCAGGGATGTACCGCCAAATTTGATAATCTGCATGATTTAGAT
>RECE01000186.1 GCA_007694165.1 Bacteroidota bacterium | reverse complement strand
GAGTTTGTGAATGTGAAAACGGTTTGGGTAAAGTAGAAGTCTGCAAAATAACACAATATTCAGTTTTCTACCCAAGCAGGTGGCACACCCTGGCAGCCCGTCATATTTAACCAACATTCATGGGTTAGCAATGATGACCAAGGAGGGCTTTATTCAGATTTTTGAACAAAGTCCGCTTTTTCCTCCAGATTTTTTAACCGTGCTTCCATATGCAGCATCCTCTCTTCCAAAGGAGTAAGGCTCTGAACAGGCGAATAAATGCCAAGGACTTCCAGGGCTTCTTTGCATACGACAGTTTTTTCGGCATTGTCAATGCCAATCCTATTTGCATCCACTGAACTTACTTTGCCAATGACAATTTCTGTGCTTGTTTTCATGATCATAAGTTTGCCCACGAAGGCAGGGGCAGGGATGGCCAGTGCTATGTCGTTCTTTTTTAAATAGGAGTTGGGCGAAAGGTCTCCGGCAGAAACAGCCTGTGTAGTAGCCGGTAAAAAGCTGAAAATAACCGGGCTTTCTTCACTGGTTGAGGATTTTGAACTGGTGCTTTTTTGCAATTGAGGGATAGAAAAACCGCTGAGTTGATTTACCGTTACACTGCTTTTGAGCAACAAATCCGTTGAAAGCTGAAAAACATCTGCGGTTTTCAGGACGGTTTCAATTTTGGGTTCTGCCCTGCCTTCTTCGTAGGAACTAATCATTCCCCGGTTTACATTGAGCATATCGGCCATTTGCGTTTGGGTTAGGCCACGCACACTGCGAATCTTCCTGATATTCTTTCCAAATGTAGACATGATCGGTTGAATTTTCCACAAATTTACTATTTGCAAACTAAATTAGCAAAAAAAATGCTGAAAATATTTGCAATATAAAATATTATGCTTATACTTGTGCCATCAATTATTTCTAAGCTCAATACAATAAAAAACACTACAAAAACCTCATGTATGGACACGTATTATGATAAAGTGAAAAACTTTGTACTGGAACTGGGATTTCCCATCCTTTACGAAAACCCCACGGATCATCTTCTGGTGATAGAAGATGAGGAAATGGGTGTAAAAAGTATGGTGATCGGAGTAGCCCCACCCATGGTAATCATTGAACAATACCTGATCGACGTACGAAACGACGGCGAAATTTTCAGGAAATTACTCATCAAGAACCGTGACATCGTTCATGGTGCCTTTGTACTGGATGAAAAAGGAGAGAAACTCATTTTTCGCAACACCCTTCAGGTGGAAACCCTGGATCTTAAAGAGCTGGAAAGCACCATCAATTCCCTTGGGTTGCTGCTTTCCGAATTTTCCAATGAAATTTTGTCCTATTCCAAGTAAGAAACCTAAAGATAATAACTCATGAAAATACTTCGCAGATTATTCAAAATCGGGCAGGCGGAAACACATGCTGCCGTAAATAAGCTTGAAGATCCCATCAATATGATTGAGCAGGGATTGCGCGACATGAACGAAAACCGCGAAATGGCCATGCGTTCACTGGCCGAGGTAAAAGCCATGCTGATTCGCCGCAACAAGGAACTCATCTCTCAGCAAGAAACCGAGCAGGACCTTCAAAATAAGTCGATGCTGTTATTGAAAAAGGCCCAGCAGGGTGAAGTTGATCAGCATGAAGTCGACGAACTTGTGAAGAGCAACCTCAAGCGCAAAGCTGAGATCAGCAGGGAAATTACCATCATCAAACAGGATGTGGTCAGCCTTGAAAACCAGGTAGCCACCCTTGAACAGAATGTCAACCGCATAAAGTACGAAATAAAGCAATGGGAAAACGAGCTACGCACCCTCAAGGCCCGCGTTAAGGTGGGCGATGCCACCCTCAAGATCAACCAGCAAATGACCAGCATGGACAGTTCAGGTGTGGTATCTATGCTGGAACGCATGCGCGAAAAGGTGCTGCAGGACGAAGCCCTGGCCGAAGCTTACGGCGATCTGGCGCAGTCCCGTGAAACAGATCAGCAGCGTATGGATAAAAAAATCCAGGACCTTTCCCTTGATGATGAACTAAAAGAACTCAAAAAGCAGATGGGAATGGATGACACCCCAACTGAAAAATAGCAATACACCTTTTCTTCCGACTTTTTACCAAATTGGGTTCTATTCCGTAAAAATCTTTTGTAACCCTTAACTTATGGAAAAACTATTGCACATCGCATTTGCACCGGCCAACTTCATCCTTACACTTCTGCTCATCATTGTTACTATTTACTGGCTCATAGTGATATTCACCGGCTTTGATTTCGACCTGGCTGAGGCAGATGCCGATTTCGATATTGATGCAAGTGGTGACATCTCCAAGCCTGAAGCAGGTAACCTTGAAGGGGAGGGTGTATGGAGTGCAATGCTCCGGTTTTTTCACATCGGAGAACTGCCGGTAATTTTCATCATTACCCTGGTGGTTATATCCATGTGGCTTATCAATGTAAACATTACAGCAATTTTGGGCATTTCGCACAACCCTCTGGGATTTGCCCTCTACCTGCCCGGCTTCATCGTTAGCATGCTCGTTACAAAGATTATTGCCCGACCGTTTGTAAAACTCTATGCCATGTTTAATCACAAAGGTGAGACACCCATCGACTTCATCGGCAAAACCGGAAGGGTAATCTCACCCATGCGCGAGAACCGTTTGGGACAAATCGAAGTTCATGTGATGAAAGATGTAATAAAAATTTACACCAAATCAATTGACGGACAACCCATTCAATACAACGATACGGTTATTGTCCTTGAAGAATCGCCAGACAGGAAATTCTTTTTCGTTCAATATTATCAATCCTAAAAAACACTAAAAACTATGACGGAATCTTTTTATGTAGTAGCCTTCCTCGGTGTGGTGGTCTTCATCGGGTTGCTCATGTGGCTTGTTTCGATGTACAAGAAAGTAAGCCAGGGTAGAGTACTGGTACGTACAGGCCAGGGAGGAGTTAAAATCTTTTTTAATGCCGGACTGGTGGTTCCCATCCTGCATAAGGAAGAGATTATGGATATTTCAGTGAAGAAACTCGAAATTTCCAGGATGAACAAAGATGGCCTTATCTGTAAGGACAATATGCGTGCAGATATTAAGGTGGCCTTCTTTGTAAGGGTCAACAAATCGGTACAGGACATTATCAATGTAGCCCAAACCATTGGTTGTGCCCGTGCTTCCGACCTGGAAACCCTGGAGAGTCTTTTTGAAGCCAAATTCTCTGAAGCCCTCAAGAGTGTAGGGAAAAAGTTTGAATTTATCGAGCTTTACGAAGCACGCCGCGAATTCAGGGATGAGATCATTGACATCATTGGCACCGACCTCAACGGCTATGTCCTTGACGACTGCGCTATCGACTACCTGGAGCAGACCAAGATCGAAAACCTCGACCCCAACAACATCCTCGATGCTGAAGGGATCAAGAAGATCACTGAACTTACCGCGGTGCAGAATATGAAAGCCAACCTGATCCGCCGCGATGAGCAAAAAACCATCAAGAAACAGGATGTGGAAGCCCAGGAAGCTATACTTGAGTTGGAAAAGCAACTCAAGGAAAAAGAAGAGTCGCAGCGCCGTGAGATAGAAACCATCAAGTCGCGCGAACAGGCAGAAATTGACAAGGTTGCTTCGGAAGAAAGACTTAAGTCTGAAACCGTAAAGATCAGCACCGAAGAGCAATTGCAAATCCAGGAACAGAACAAGCAGCGCCAGATCATCATCGCCGAAAAGAACAAGCAACGCGCGGAAGCAGTAGAAATGGAAAGGGTGAAAAAAGACCGTGACCTTGAAGCAACCGAAAGGGAAAGAGTAGTTTCGCTGGCACAGATCGAAAAGGAGAAATCCATAGAGGTGGAAAAGAAAAACATCCAGGATACCATTCGCGAAAGGGTGGCCATGCAAAAAACCGTGGTGGAAGAGCAGGAGAAGATCAAAGATGTGGAAGCCCTCAAGCTTGCCAACCGTGAAAAAGATGTTACCCTTATCGATGCTTCAAAAGAGGCAGAAAGAAATATGATAGAAGAGGTGAAGGCTGCCGAAGCCCGCGAAAAAGCGGCCAAGTTTGATGCCCAGAAGATCCTGGTTGAGGCCAATGCCCGCAAGGAGGCCGCCGACCTGGATGCCGAAGCACGCAAGATCATAGCCGATGCCAAAGCCAGGGAAGAAGCCACCCTTGGTTTGTCAGAAGCCCAGGTGATGCACGCCAAGGCCGATGCCGAGGAACGTCAGGGATTTGTAAATGCCTCAGTGATTGAAAAACTCTCCGACGCCAAACGCAAGGAAGGCCTCATGGAAGCAGAGATCATTGAAGAAAAAGCCAAAGCCGAAGCCAAAGGTATCCATGAAAAAGCCGGTGCCATGAAGCAACTAAACGATGCCGGAAAAGAGCACGAAGAGTTCAGGCTCAAGCTCAATAAAGAGAAAGAGATTGAACTGGCTCAGATCTCTATCCAGAAGGATATTGCCGATGCCCAGGCCAAGGTACTTGCCGAAGCTTTCAAAACTGCCAAGATCGACATCGTGGGTGGCGACAATACCTTCTTCGAAAACCTCATCAGGCAGGTATCTACCGGAAAAGGCATTGACAAACTGGTGGAAAACTCTCATACCATTGGCCAGATCAAAACTGCAGTACTGGGAAACGGTGATGGAAATCCCGCCAGCCTCATGACAAGAATCAGAGAAGTAGCAGAGAAATACGGAATTACTACCGAAGATGTGAAAAACCTTTCCATTGCTACCCTCATCGCCCGCATGCAGGTAAAAGCTTCTGATGAAGACAAGGGATTCCTTACAGAAATGCTCAAAATGGCCAAAAATATGGGCCTGGAGAAGAAAAAGCTCGCATAGTACCTTTTATGGAACAACCCTTGACAGGACAACCGGCGGGAGCCTGATACCTGCTCCCGCCGGATTATTTCGTTTTTATTAAATCGCCACCTATGGAGAATACTATAGAAAAAGGTACATACGAAATCATACAACAACGGCTGCAGCAGCAACGCCAAAATCTTATTGAGCAACTCCAGCTTCTGAATAAAGAGAGGCAAAAGATATTTGGTTCCCTCGATTTCAAACTCCTTTCCAACGTGAGGGTCAATACCGAGCACCATTGCCTGGCGCGAGACCTGGTATCGGTGGCCAACGTGTGCCTGCTGGGATACAACGTAAGGCTGGGTCTGAAAACCGTTCTGGAAATTCCTGATGTGTTCAGCGTGTATCATTTCAGGGACAACGAATTTCATCCTGCCCCCCTGGATGTTATCATGGACAAGGAATTTGCCACCGAGCTGCAGAACTTGTACAAATTCTTCAGGCATACACGGTTTTCACGTTTTGTCATCAGGCAGAATTTTCTCTACATGATCTTCCAGCTTTCCGAAAGCCCTTCCGACATCAAGGCGTTCAAGTGGATCATTCAGGCCGATAACCTGGTGTATGTGGATTCACGAAGTGCTGCTGAAGTAAAGTTTCCCCACCAACATGAATTCAGGTGGTCAAAGGCTACACGCGACATGCAGCGCATTGGCAAAAACCCCCATGTTAGCATCGCTGACAAGGTGTTTGTGGAAACTGTTCACGGCGACCTTACCATCAAGGTGGAAGACAATACCGAGGACGGCCTGGGCATATACCGCGAAGATGTTGAGCAAAAAGACCAATCGCTCGACGACGGAGAGATCCATTTCTGCGACCTGGGAAACATTGTACTGCTCAAAATAAAACCCTACCTCGAGTCAGAACGCTTTTTTATCTTTAACCACCGCCTTAAGAATGTGGTAAGGGTTGATACTCTCAGAGACGCAGGCATCCTGCTTCCCGACGACCAGGGCATCATACTCTCCAACGGCTACTATCTGCAAACAGGCGAATACAAGATATTTGACCGCCATATTGAAGGGGTGAAATTCCTGCGCAGAGTACAATCGCCCAACGGTGAAGATCATCTCTTTGTATTCTACGAGGAGCAAAATCATGACTTCGTGATCCTCTCCTACAATGTGATTGAGCAGACCGTAAAAACCCCTATTTTCTGCAACGGATATACTCTCTTCGAAGAAGGCGAACTTTGCTACTTTAATGCCGAAACCGAACCCGGAAGACATCACCTCATACAGGTATGGCAAACACCCTATACACAGGAGCTCATTGCCAACGATCAGTTTCGCGACCATGACCTTTACAAGATCGGCAACAAAGCCATTGTGGCCGCCATGGCAGAGATACAGGAACTCATCGTATTGCTCAACAAGGAAGATTCTTACCAGGGACTTTACCAGGATATTGCCAAAAAAGGCCAGAGCATCCTCGATGCCTATTTCTGGCTGAAAAACGGTACCGAAACCGGCCTTCAGAAACCTCTTAAGCAGACCCGAGAAGTTGCTATGTCGGCCATCGACGAGTATGAAAAGGTGCTCCAGATCAGGAAAAATACGGCTGAGGCTTTGCAGAAGGTATCTGACAAAGTTGAAAAGATCCTCTTTGATACGCGCAGTGCCAGTTTCGAAACCCTTGATGAATATGTGACCCTGTTGGCAGAGATGAGAGCCGTAAGAGGCGAGATCATAGGGCTGCGCAACCTGCGCTACATCAAAATGGAAGTGGTAAGCAGCATGGAAGAGAAAATTGCTGATCGCGCCGAAGTTATTGCCGACAGTTGCGTGCAGTTTCTGCTAAAGGACAATGCCCTAGCCTGGTACCAGGAAAACATGGATCGACTGGAAGGGGAAGTGGACACATTGAAACGCGTGGTGGATGCCCGCAGCCTGGAAAAGCAATTCGACGAGCTGGCACACAAGCTGGAGTTGCTCATCGATATCATTAACAACCTGAAGGTGGAGGACACCACCCATTCCACCAAAATCATCGAGAACATTTCCCTGATCTTTTCCCGCCTCAACCAGCAGCGACAGGCTCTCAATAACAAGCGCCGGCAGCTTGGTGAAAAGGAAGCCCGGGCCGACTTCCATGCCCAGATGACCCTCTTTGAGCAATCGGTGGTGAATTTCATGGAGTTGGCAACCGATCCAGCCAAATGTGACGATTTCCTCACAAAGCTCTCCATTCAGCTGGAAGAACTGGAAGGGAAATATGTGGATTTTGATGAGTTTACAGAAAAGATCAGTGAGAAGCGTGAGGCGGTTTATTCTGCCTTTGAATCCAAAAAAGTAAGCCTTACCGAGGCGCGAAACCGCCGTACCAATGCACTGTACAACTCGGCAGAAAGGGTGCTTAAGGCAATCGCATCCAAGGTGCAGAGTTATTCTACCGAAGCTGAAATCAACGGGCATTTTGCTTCCGACCTCATGGTGGAAAAGGTGCGTGATACCGCTGATGAGTTGGAAAAGCTGGAAGACTCGGCCAAATCTGAAGACCTGCGCAACCGGCTGCAGGTAATGCAGCAGGAGGCCATCAGGGCGCTTAAGGATAAAAAAGAACTGTTCGAAGAAGGGGAAAACATTATCAAACTGGGAGAGAGCAGGTTTGCAGTGAATACCCAGCCCCTTGACCTTACCCTGGTGATCCGCAACAAACAATACTATTACCATCTTACCGGCACTTCATTTTACGAACCTGTTGATAGCAGTTCCATCCAGGATTTGCATGATGTGTGGGATCAATTGCTCCCCTCAGAAAACCGCGAAGTAGCCCGCGCCGAATATCTTGCCTGGAAGGTGTTTCTCACCCTTGACACGACAAAAGTATGGGAGCAGGAGGAGCTTGTCCGGTCCATTCAGCAATATATGGCGGCTAATTACGGAGAAGGGTTCATCAAAGGGGTGCACGATGCCGATGCCCTTCAAATCCTGCAGCAACTCACCGAAAAGCAGCGCGACCTTGGCATGCTGCGTTTCCCTGCTTCCACAAGGTCACTGGCCAAACTCTACTGGCACTACGCCGAAGAGGAGCAGAAAGAGTATTTCAAAAAACAGTTTGTGTTTATCAACCTTATGCAGGAAGTTTTTGAACAACGCGAAAGCCACCAGCACCTGCTGGAAAGTCTCGCCAGTGCCATGGGCGAGTTTGCGCAACACAACCAGCTGTTTACCCACATCGACCCGCACCAGGCTGCAACCTACCTGGCGCGCGAACAGGCCACCAGTGGCTTTGTCCTCGACAAGGGTGCCAGTGAACTGCTCAACGGATTCAAAAAGCATCTCAAAAGCAAAAATGCTGATATCACCTTTACTGAAGCACAAAAAGAACTGCGGCCCCATCCGGCTGCACTGTGGCACCTTACCCGCCGATGGGTAACCACATTCCTGCAGGCTACCGGCAAAACGGCCAAAAAATACAGGATCGACGAGGTGACTTCGTGCCTGCTTCCTGGTTTTAACGAACCTCATTACATTTTGCATCTTTCAGGCACACAAAAGATCAGCAATATGCGCTCGGTATTCAACGACCAGGAAGGAGAAAAAAAGGAATACAGTTTCGACTACCACCGCTTTACCGAAAAACTCATCCATTTCTGCGGCAAGATACAGCCACGCTACCTGCAGCTGCAGCAGCTCAAACACAAGCTGGTAACCGACAAAAAGAACAGTATGCGCCTGCATGAACTCAACACACAGGTACTTACCTCCTTTGTGCGCAACAAGCTGATCAACCAGGTTTATCTGCCATTGATCGGAGCCAATTTTGCACGCCAGATAGGTGCCTATGGCCAGGACAAGCGCACCGACCGTTCGGGCATGCTGCTGCTCATTTCTCCCCCCGGATACGGGAAAACAACCCTTATGGAATACGTGGCCGACCGCCTGGGGCTGATCTTTATGAAGATCAACGCGCCGTCGCTGGGTCATGAGATCACCTCGGTTGATCCTGCAGAAGCACGCAATGCCGCTGCCCGCCAGGAACTCCAGAAGCTCAACCTGGCCTTCGAAATGGGCGACAACGTAATGCTCTACCTCGACGACATCCAGCATTGCAATGCTGAGTTCCTGCAAAAGTTCATCTCCCTGGCCGATGCACAGCGTCGTATGGACGGGGTGTACAACGGGCAGGCCAAAACCTGGGACTTCCGTGGTAAGCGCTTCTGTGTGGTGATGGCAGGAAACCCCTATACCGAAAGCGGCGACAAATTCCAGATCCCCGACATGCTTTCCAACAGGGCCGACATTTACAACCTGGGCGATATGACCTACAACCGCCAGGATCTTTTCAACCTGAGCCTTATCGAGAACGGAATTACTTCCAACCCGTTCCTGAAGTCCCTTACCCGCTTCAGCATGGAAAACCTATACCGACTAGTGCAATTTTTGGAAAACGAAGACACAGCCCTGCCCGACCTGGAAGGGAACCTTTCCACCCAGGAGATTCAGGATTGCGTGCAGGTGTTGCGCAAGTGCCTGCGGGTGCGCGATGTGGTGCTCAAGGTCAATTCGCAATACATTGCTTCAGCCGCCATGGCTGACGATTACCGCACTGAACCACACTTTAAGCTGCAGGGCTCCTACCGCGACATGAACAAGCTCATGAGCCAGGTAGTACCCATCCTCAACGACGATGAGGTACTGCAACTTCTGCTGGGGCACTACCAGAACGAATCGCAGACACTTACAACAGGGGCTGAAGCCAACCTGCTGAAGCTATTCGAGCTCATAGGGCTGCTCGACGAGCAGAAGCAAGAACGGTGGAATTCGATCAAGGAAACCTTTGTGAGAAACAACCGCATCCGCGGCCTGGGCGATCAGGACCGCATGGCACAGGTGATCGGGCAGATGACACTGTTTGTAGACGGGCTGGAAGGAATCAGGAAGGCGCTTGGAGAGGGGAAGAAGGGATGAGGTTGAAGCTGAAAGCTGAAAGCTCAAAGGGTTGGGAGCTGTAAGCTAAGGGTTGTTGGGTCGAAATGCTGCAAATATCCTTTAAAAGGATGGATTACCGGCGGCGCGGGTGATTTTGCTTTTGCACCCGGGGGTCTCCGGTGCGCGCGAGTAAAATGGGGTCTGTTTTTAGCAGCATGGAAAGCAACCGATACAGCCGGGGATTGTAGTTGTAAAATGCCTTTGCCTGTTCAAAGAAAACTTCCACAGCCACGGCAAAAAACTCATCCTTGTTGGTGCCTGCATATTCCCGGAAGGGAGACATGGTGCTTTCTGACTGGTGGATTTTGGAAATTTCCCTGCGAGCCTCCCTGTCAAAGGCTTTCATCACCCTTCGATCGTAAAAATCATATTCAGGATTGTCTACGATATTGATCAGCCTCAGCGCATGTGCCATTTCATGAAACCCAAGATGTATGCCATCGGCATGGCAGCGAAATCCTTCCTTAAAATGCTTCCAGGATAATGCTATCAATCCCCCCAGATTTACTTCACCCTTATGATAATTTTTCGTGATGGTTGAATAGTAATTGTCGGGGTAAATCAGGATCCGCCAGAAATGTTTAAAATAAATGTAGGGATAACCAAAGGTGAGCTGAATGGCGCTTCCGGCGATAAGAGCTTTCATCTCAGGAGTGATTTCACCAATGCCTCCGCGGGGAATAAACTGCTTCATGTCGATAAACCTTTGCACCCGTTTCTCAAAATGGAGTTTGTTTTTATCGCTCAATGCATTGTAAAAAGGGAAGTTATGGGTAAGATAAGGCTGATACTTCTTTTCCATCTTTCTGTAAAACAGATACCTTTTGAGGTATTTCTTAACGAAGGACGAATTGATGTAAACCAGGATATAATAAACCAATGTAATCCCAAAAAACAGGAAAGTAAGAATTACGATCAGTGGCACGGGGGCTTCGGTTTGCTCCATAGACAGGTTTTTGAGGACAGCGGAAGATAAGCTGGCTGGCTTTGCTTCAGCCCTAATATTTTAATGCGCCAAAGATATGTGATTTTTGTTTATTGATATTGAAAAAGGATATCTGCGGCCTCCTCCAGGGTGGAACCAAAAGAAATGATTCCTTCCGGGTGACCACCCATGACGATGATTTTTTGCTGTTGCACCTGCCCGCTGCCAAACAAACGTGCAATCTCTTCTGCCATGGCAGGAGTTCCATATTCAACGTCTTGTGAGGTGGTAGGTACCTGATGGAGCAGTTTTGCCCACATGACTTTGTTGTGGATATGAATAACCGCGTTGCTTTCGGGTGATTGCTCATAGACAGAAGCATGGGAAAGGGATTCGGAAGAAGCCTCCACCGGCCCCTTGCAATACACCATATTCCCGGAAAAGCTATATCTGCTCACCAGGGTGTAATGGTTACTGTCGAGGTTTGAAAGGCCACCTGTGGCCGAACCTGTGATCACAAAAGTTCCGCCGCTGTGCCGCAGGCTGATGTTCCCATAGCCTATCCCGTTTTCATACTGCCCTATCCACCCCAGCGAAAAAAGCTTATCACGCATGAGATTTATCTCACGGACAAATTTCTCATCTATCTCAGCCCCCTTTTCCCAATGGCAGTTAAACTTTATGTATCCTTCGTTGATCATCGTTTCTGTTTTTCCGGGAATAACTTCAGGATGGAATCTCTATGGGCATTGCAGATTCCTCTTTCGGTGATAAGACCGGTAACCAGTCTTGCCGGGGTAATATCGAATGCATAGTTGGCTGCAGGAGTGTTTTCAGGACAGATGCGCACTTTTTTAACCTCATCTTCACACCACCCTTCCACCAGCTTTACCTCATCCGGGTCTCTCTGCTCAATGGGTATTTCCTTAACTCCATCCTCTGTTTCCCAGTCGATAGTGGAGGACGGGAGGGCTACGTAAAACGGGATATTGTTATCATATGCAGCAAGAGCCTTCAGGTAAGTACCCACTTTGTTGGCCACATCGCCGGTGTAGGTGGTGCGGTCAGAACCCACGATCACCAGGTCCACCTGGCCTTGTTGCATGAGATAGCCTCCTGCGTTATCGGTGATGAGAGTGTGCGGTACGCCATGGTTGCCCAGTTCCCAGCAGGTGAGTGCAGCGCCCTGGTTGCGCGGGCGGGTTTCATCAACCCATACATGCACAGCAATACCCTTATCGTGAGCTGCGTAGATGGGGGCAGTGGCAGAGCCGTGATCCACAAATGCCAGCCAACCGGCATTGCAGTGGGTGAGGATGTTGACGGGTTTGCCACCTTTTCTGCGGCTGATATTTTCGATAAGCATCACGCCATGTTCGCCGATTCGGCGGCAATATTCCGCATCGGAATCGGCAATTTCTTTGGCCGTTTGCAACGCAATGGAGATCTTTTCCCTTGCGGAAGTTCCTGTGCTGATGGCTTCCAGTTGTTTGTCAACGGCCCAGGAAAGATTCACTGCTGTGGGACGAGCGGATTTGAGTTTTGCAGCTGCCTTTTCAATGCACTCATCAATGGATTTGCTATCGGAAGCTTCCAGCGCAGCCAGGTACATTCCGTAACCAGCCGTTGCCCCAATCAAGCCTGCTCCACGCACGTGCATATCTCTGATGGCAGTAAAAACATCCTGCACCGAAACCAGGTCTTCCACCACAAACCGGTGGGGCAGATGCCTCTGGTCTATGATCCGGATGGTGCGCTCATCGGATGGATGGGGCCAGATGGTGCGGTAATGTATTCCGTTTATCTTCATGATAAAACAAAGATAATATTTTAATTTTCACCCTATCCACTTTCCCGGCACCGGTACCTGGTAGTTTCTCATCTTTATAGATTATGAACTAATAAGAAAAATGAATAATTTTGGTAAATGACAACCTTAGACAAAACTTTCATCGAATTTTTTGCCGATATAAAACGGCAAATCAAAGAGGCTCGTTACCGTGCGCTTCAAGTGGTGAATAAAGAAAAAATCACCCTTTACTGGAACATCGGCAAAACAATTTGCGAACGTCAGCAGCAATATGGCTGGGGCAAAAGCGTGGTGGAGTTGCTGGCTGCAGAATTGCAGAAAGAGTTCGTTGGGATTGACGGGTTTTCGGCGCGCAACTTATGG
>RECE01000140.1 GCA_007694165.1 Bacteroidota bacterium | reverse complement strand
CGGGGTTAAAAATTTCTGCGGATTACTTTTACAAGGTCTTCAGGTTTTTGGTTTTCCCATAAGAGCAAGATTTTGCCGTGCTGGAAACTTTGCTCCCTGAGCAATTCCTTTGATTCGGCAATGTTCTTTCGGTCATCTTCGCGGATATATTTGTCCGCCAGGCTCAAAACCGACTCAAGCCGCTCTATAACGTCCTTCTCATTATCGGACTTGAGCTGGAAAATTACAAATGAAGATTCTTCACCTTTGAAGGCTAAATAGTTATCTACACCTACCAGTCCCAGGGCCATCCTTTGAAAACCACCGGCAGGTTTCTCAAATTCGCCTGTATATCCCAGTTGCACAATTTTTTCTTCAAGAAATTCCAGGTTCTTTTCCCGTTGCTTACAAGACACCGCAATAAGGAGAAGAAGAAGTATTACCGTTACATTTTTACGCATGGTTTTCAAGTTGTTGAGAGGTTAGGTTGAGAGTTGTATTTAGAATGGATCAGGGTTTGACAATTTTGCGCTGAAGCAATACAGCGGATGATTGCCCGGAGAAAAGGGTAACGATGTACACCCCGGAGCTTAATGCGGATATGTCGGCCTGGAAAGTGTCAAATGACACATTGCCCGTGGCGTATACTTCACGTCCGTGCATATCTGTGATGTTTGCCCAACCCGATTGATCAGGGTAGTTAATGATTAGCTGTGAGCCATCGGGGGAAACATAGGCCGATGGCTTTTTTGCAGACAAACCTGCAATGCTGACAGGGTCATCAATATCTGAAACTGTAATGTATCCTGGTTTGTGATGGGTGTCGGAGGCTGTTTCGTTGTGCGCGGACAGGGTTACGGAATAGATACCGGGCTGGGTGAACCCGACAATGGGCTCGGGGCTGGTACTGCCGGTCTGGAACAGAAATTCCACATGGTCCGGGTCAAAAGTCCACTGATAGGTGTTAACGTCGTGACCGGGAGTGCTTAAGTTGCTGAAGGTTACTGCTTCATTGATTTCTGCTTCGGTAATGTCTGCAGTGAAGCTGGCCAGAGGAGCCTCTGTTTGCTGGGGTTTGCGGTAGATATCCCGGTACCTTACCCCCAGGAAGATTTCATTTTCACCATCAAATTGCAGGTAGTTGGCCTCCATTACCGGTAGTTTCTCATTTTTTGCCAGCCATTTGTATTGTATGGTGGTTCTTTTCAGCACAATGGGTTCGGGTAAAGAGGCCCAGAAAAGGCTGTCGGATTCATACAAAGTGGTTTTCACCCTGAGGCAATCAAACTCTCCATAGG
This sequence comes from Bacteroidota bacterium, assembly GCA_007694165.1. Lineage (GTDB taxonomy): Bacteria > Bacteroidota > Bacteroidia > Bacteroidales > UBA7960 > SKVR01. The sequence continues at coordinate 11,645 of RECE01000140.1, read as the reverse complement.
GTGTTTCCACGGTGCCCCATCCATCCACCTGATTGATTCTGTATCCTTTTCGCTCAAAATGGATGGTGTCGCCCAGGGAAAGGTTTCCGGAAAAAGCGGTACTGTCGTTATCTGAGAAATTAAGGGGGAGTTGATACACAAAGTCCTTTTGGTTATACTTAAGTGGAATGGGCAACCCTGAGAAAATAAAGAAGAACCCATCCTGGGTATATTGCTGGGCATTTTTATGGAAAACGGCGTAAAAATCCTCCACTTCCATGTCAAAGTCATCCAGGGGCAGCATATCCGTTATTTTTATTGCCATGGTGCCTGAACCAAAGAAAAGACCCATAAGGAAGTTGATGGAACTCACCGATCGATAGTTCTCCAGCCCCTGGGTTTGAAAATTCAAGTCAGAAAAATCCCAGTGTAAATTTTCGCCTGTCTGCTGAAAATCATAGCCATTAAGGGGCACGGCCGCGCTATACCTCAGGGTGTCATTTGTAGCAGGAAGATCTGCCTGGGTGATGGTGATCTGTGCATGTAATGAGCATACACCCAACATCAAGGCAATAGCTGAGAGAGAAACAAGTTTCATGGCAAAATATTTTAAGGTCTGTTGTAAAAAAAGCACCCGGTTACCGGGAAAGCAACCGGGTGCTTGTGCAATGCAAAATTACATTAAAGCGTCTTTATGAGTTCTTTAAAGATCAGGGTCATTTTAGGTTGTGCTTCACCTGCAGCGTTTTGAACTTCATCGTGGGTAGTGCCCTTGTCCATGTCTTCGCTTACGGCAAGGTTGGTAATCACGGAAATTCCAAAACATTCAATGCCCATGTGACGTGCCACAATTACCTCAGGAACGGTTGACATGCCAGTTGAGTCGGCTCCCAGGATGTGAAACATGCGATATTCGGCCGGGGTTTCCAGGGTGGGACCTGCGCTGCCCACATACACACCGGTCTGGAATTTAATGTTGTTTTCAGTGGCAACTTGTTTGGCCTTTTCTATCAGTTTTTTGCTGAAAGGTTCTCCCATTTCCGGGAAGCGGGTACCCAGCTCTTCGATGTTTTTGCCCCTCAAAGGGTTTTCGGGGAACATGTTGATTTGGTCTTTGATGATCATCAGGTCACCCACACTAAAACCGGGGTTAAGCCCACCGGCAGCATTGGAAAGGAAAAGGTGTGTGATGCCCAGTAACTTCATAACCCTCACCGGGAAAGTAACCTCCTGCATGGTGTAGCCCTCGTAATAATGAAAACGCCCCTGCATGGCAACGATTTCTCTGCCTTCCAGGGTTCCGAAGATTAGCTTCCCATCGTGACCTTCAACGGTAGAGACCGGAAAGTTGGGGATATCGCTGTAATCGAAGCTGTGTTTGACTTCTATTGACTCTACCAGTCCGCCAAGTCCTGAACCCAGAATGATTCCGGCTTTGGGGTTACATCCGGTTTTTTCTTTCAGATATTCTGCTGTTGCTTTTATTTTTTCTATCATATTTATGGGTTAATTAAAATTGCATCATTATATACTTCTTAAGGGTGCTGCATTGACTCTGCTAAGTTAATAAAAATTGATATTCGGATATAATGCGTAAATTTGCACTTTACCCCGTCCACCCTGACAAAACCTTTTACCGGTGCATTTGTTTTCAGGATAACCGGTGCCCGGAGCGGGCAGCGGGAGCCCATGGAGGGACAACTACAGGGTATATCTCAAACAACAGAACCCACGTGTTAAAGTGTATCAGAATCAATTAAAAAGGATCATGGCAGAATCATTGTATAACAATCAGGATATCAGGGAGGAGACTTTACTAATCATAAAAAATGCGATGGTTCTCAGTATAGACAGCCAGAGCAATTACTGGGAGCAGGCAAGCATTGTTATCAGGGGAAATACCATTGAGTCGGTTGGAAAGATAGATGTTGCTGAGGAAAAATATCCTGGAGCCAGGGTGATTGATGGCTCGGGCAAATTGGTGATGCCCGGTCTTGTAAACACACATACCCATGTTCCCATGACCATTTTCAGAGGCTATGCTGATGATTTGCCCTTGCACGAATGGTTGTACGAATATATTTTTCCCATAGAATCGGAGTTTGTGAATGCTGAAAATGTAAAGCTGGGAACCAGGCTGGCCATAGCAGAGATGCTGAGAAGCGGTACCACCACATTCAACGATATGTATTATTTTGTTGATGAGATTGCCAGGGTGGTTGATGCCACAGGAATGCGGGCGGTTTTGTCGGAGGGGTTGATTGATTTTGCAGCTCCCAACAGTCCTACACCCGAACATGGTATGCGTTTAAGTGAACAATTGATTAACCGTTGGAGCAACCACCCCAGGGTTACCATTTCGGTATCTGTCCATGCTCCTTACACTTCTTCAGCGAAGCTCATTCAGGATGCCAAAAAGTTAGCCGACCGTTATGGAGTTCCTTTCAATATTCATCTTGCAGAAACGCGTAAGGAGTTTGACGAATCGCTCGACCGTACCGGTTTCACTCCTGTGGGATACCTTGAAAGCCTTGGTGTTTTGGGTGCGAACCTGATTGCTGCCCATAGTGTGCATTTAACTCCTGAGGATATTGAGCTTTATGCCCAAAGAGGTGTTTCTGTAGCTCACAACCCGGAGTGTAATATGAAGCTGGCCAGTGGGGTAGCTCCGGTGCCTGCTCTTCTTGCCAAAGGAGTGAAGGTAGGCTTTGGAACAGACGGCGTAGCCAGCAACAATAACCTGGATTTATTTGAAGAGATTAATACTGCTGCGATGCTTCACAAGCTAAACAGCAACGACCCCACTGTGTTGGATGCCAAGACGGTGATTGAGATGGCCACCATTGGAGGTGCCAGGGTGCTGGGGCTTGATAAAGAAATTGGGTCACTGGAACCAGGAAAACGTGCCGACCTAATCATTCTGGATATGAAACAACCTCACGCCCATCCTGTTTATAATATATACTCATTGCTGGTTTACAGTATGAAAGGGAGTGACGTGGAAACGGTTATTATTGATGGCAGAGTGGTAATGGAAAACCGTAAGTTTATGTATCTTGATGAAGAAGGGTTGTATGCAAAAGCCGAGGAAGTAGCGGCAAAAATTAAGGAACGCGGATTGGAACTTTCGGTACTTAACGGAAAGAAAAATCTCCATCAGTCATAATAGGGGTTGAGTCGGCGGCTCATTTGAAGTTCAATGAAAGCGATGAGCTGGTTGGGAGCGAATTTTTGCCAGTTGAGATCGTCAAAATGTTTCCCGAAAGCGATATAATAGTCGATGTTGGCTGAGGTAAATTCCCGTATTACAAAGTCCCTGAAGTTGATTCCCACGATCCATCCATCTTCAATCTCATCAAACCATTCCTGGTAGTAGCAGTCATCGGAATAATGGAAGTTGAGTACATTCTCCCCCAGGAGGATAAATTTGTGTATTCCCTCTTCAATCATAGGCTCAATAATGTTTCTTTTGAAGAACATGATGTCGTTGTGAAGGCAGTCGTTCCATTCACCAATGAGTTCAATAATGACACTTCCCTGTTCGTAATCCGCATAGAGCACTTTAATGAAAAGGGTAGGAGAGCCTATTTCGTCCCACTGTGGATGGATGAGGTAGTTGTAAACGGCGTGGGTAAACTCAAATTCGCTGTTGATCCTTCCATAAAAGGGAGACCGCTCATCTTCTGAAGCTACATACACATTTCGCCAATTGTAGAAAGGTTCGATATCGTGCATAATGAAAGTCTGTTTATCATAATAGCGGTTACTGCATTTTTTTATTGTTTCTGTTGATTAAAGTTACGAATTTTTTGGGTTGTGCAAAAGTATGATCCTGCTGGAATTTGGGTGCAGGTTAATAATGTCATGACCTCCGGAAGTGCCCTTTTGATGGGTTGTATTTTGTTTCCGGTGAATGTCAAACGCTCAATGTGCAGCAGCAGAATTAATAGGGTCTTTTCATCTCCATATCCATCCAGAGCTGGAAAGGGGAGAAGAAGTTGTCTGGTTTCAGGTTGAGGGTTGGTATTTTTCTCTGTGAGATGGGGGCACTGATTTCCTTGTAAATGTATGAGTCATCGAATCCTGCCTGTGAGGCGTCGGTATTTTCAGCGGCAAAGACAATCATTTTGGGTCGTGCCCAGTAAATGGCACCCAGGCACATGGGGCATGGCTCGCAACTTGCATAGATGATGCAGTCATTGAGTTGAAAATCTCCGATATTTTTGCATGCATCACGGATGGCCATAACTTCGGCATGGGCTGTGGGGTCGTTGGTTGAAGTTACCTGGTTAACGCCCCGTCCAATGATTTCGCCATTTTTTACTACAAGGGCGCCGAAAGGGCCTCCTTTGCCTGAGGGTACATTTTCTCTGGCCATCCGGATGGCTTCTTTTAAAAACTTCGCATGATCTTCCATGGTTAATTATTTTTTAAAGGTACTTTATTTGCTGTTTTTTTGGTGCAATATCCTGTGTTTTGTCAAATTGATAAGGTAACAATAGAACATTAACAGGTATTATGGCAACATTTTTGATTAACGGGTTCACTCTTAATGTTTCTCTGTTCATGTCCGGTAAGGGTAAGTTCTCTGTTGGCCGAAAAGTAAAATTAAGTGTTTCTATGTGGTTTTCATAAAAAAAAATCCCTTAACATTGCAGTAAATTTAATGGTATTCCAAATCTACCTGATATCATATGAAGATTGATAGCCTTTTTGGGGGAGAAGAGAAATTGCTTTCCATTGAACAGATCAAGGATCTTGCTGAAAGGGTTGTAGTAAAATATATCGCAAGCACAGCAATACCCTCGCGGGAAAAAAGTGATGTGGTAATGGCTATTGTGGAGAAATTTCTCCAAAACCGCCATAAAATTGATAAAGTATTTGAGGGGAGGTCGAAAATTACGACCTATTACATTGCTGTGTTTAACCGCATGTGTTGTGAGGTGATAAGAAAAGAGCAAAAACACTGGCATGCAGTTAAAGACAATGAATTTGAAACCCATCAGCAAGAGGATTCTACATCCGTTTTTGAAACGGAAAAGAATGTAGTAATAAAAGATGAGCTGAAAAGGTTGAATTGTTTGATGCAAATCTATAACGGGCAAGGGGCGAAGATCAATTTATTTGCCAGGTATTATTTTCGCATACCTGTTACACCAGATGATATACATGGGTATTGTCAGCATCATTCGGATGATATTTTTCATATTGTGAGCAATGTTCCGGTAAATAACCAGGCGGATATCTTCAATAATCTTGCTCAGGTGATAAGCATTGTAGAAGGAAAGCAAGTAAAAGGAGATGCTGTACGTATGTGGCTGCACAAAAGACTCGACGCTATAGTAAACAGGATAAATATGAATGGCGTTTCCAATCATACCCGCGAATCCCTGAAAACGCTTATGGAAATGAGATAATCTCAATGATAACCTGGTTGCCTTTCTTTCTTTTGTTTCCAGGCTTTTTGAGCAGGTACTGATATAATCATGGCGGATTTGATGCTGCAGGATAGATTGATTGCGAAATAAATAAAAATTATTCGGTCGGGGATTCAAATCCTAAGACAACATGCAACCAATATAAACAAATGTTAGTCCATTTATCTTTGCTGACAAAGAGATGTTTTGAGGTTATTAAATATTGATGTGTTATGGAAAAACATAAAAACAATCACCTTACTGCTGAGGAAATTGCTGTTTGTGCAGAGGCGGCAATGGCAAACCGGTTCAATGCATTGGCTGATGCGTTGAAAGAACACCTGCAGGAATGTGATCAATGTTCGGCTGAGGTAGCCATGGTTGCCGATATAGCAGATTTGGAGTTTGAAGAAGAACCTGCATCCAAAGGCAGGTTTACCCTCCATTATCCGGTTATCCCTTTGCTGGTTGCCGCTGCGATTCTGGGATTTATTATACTGGTATGGGTTCCCGGTGAGAAATCTTCTGAAGAAGGGAACATGGTTGTTGCAGAACAACAACTGCCACAACAGGAAGGGGCAGCGGAACTCAATGGGGAGGTTATTGGGGAAGAAGTAACCCCTGAAGCGGTAAGTGAGCCGGTTTTGAAAAGCGATAAGGGTGCAGATGTGCCGTATTTTGCAGATGAGCCGGATGACAGACAAGCCAGCGAAACCAACAAAATGTTGCTGGCTGGTTTTACCCCCAATCCAAACCTGGAGATGCTTGTGAGCAATTATCAATCGGCATACAGGGGAGTGCAGGTTATAGTAAAAACCCCTTCGGGTATTTCTATTGCGGACTATGCGACCCTCGATTGGGAAAATCCCCGGGAGCGGAATCTCCTGGTGGAGATATTTGACAATAAAGAGAATGAAGTTTTTTCTGTTTTTACCTCGTCATCGTTTGTTGTCATTCCTGATTTACCGCCTGGGTTGTATTACTGGAAATTAATAGATGAAGAGGATTATGATTTGCTCTTTGCGGGGAAAATTGTTCAGGAGTATTAACCTGTTTTTTTTTCTGTTTGTAATTTTGGGATTCCTGATGTTGTGGTGTTTATGCTTTTAATGAGAATTCCATAATTTCAGCGCTACGCGCCTTAGGTTTCGTGATTGGTATGGATGTTATATCACTAAGCGCCGATAAGAATAAATCCTGCCCAGTCAGCTGTAAGCCATCCCTCTAACTGTTTGTCGAGCTTGGTAAGCCTCAATGCTTCATGGTAGTTGTAGCCCTGAATAATATATTCATAAAAGGTTACCATAAACTCTTTGGTTTTCTGGTCGTGCACCTTCCAGAGGGATGCCACAACATTATTGGCTCCGGCAGCAATAAACCCCCTTGAAATGCCCATAATGCCCTCGCCCCGCTGAATGGTTCCGTATCCGGATTTGCAGGCACTCAGCACAACAAGATCGCTGTTGAGGGTGAGCCTGGAAAGCTCACCCAGCATCAATAATCTGGTTGTATGGTGCCCTTGCCCATGGTAACTATCGTCTGCTTCAAACAAGGCCAATCCTGATTTTTCGGGTTCCAGGCTGTTGGAGAATCCATGGGTGGCCAAATGTATGATGTCAAAACTGCCTGCGAGGTTTTTAAAGTTTTCTCTTGTGGCCTCCAGCCTTTGCAGTGATTTGGTATTTACACCTGCATTGGCAAACATCTCTGTCAATTGCTTAACTTCTTCCAGGGTGGCAGGCAGGGGGACAAGATATTGCCCTTCCCGAATCATGTCTCTGTATTCTTCTTCCATAGCAACTGCTGAAGCTTCAGTTGCTGACAATGGCTGGTCATTGTCAAACACGGGTGCAAGGGCAAAGAAGGATTCTGCTGCGGGTTTTTCGCTGAGGTTTGTTTTTCTGTATAAATGGGAGTTATAGCGATAGCTTACAGCCATTTTATCTGAAAGGGGATGGTTTTGGATTTCCAGGATATCGAAAGGAATGGTGTGGAGTCTTTCGTCGGGAATAACGATAAGATGGTCCTTGTTTTCTGCTTCCATTTCAATCCCTTCAAAAAGGAACTGACCCATGGTAGCAGCCACTACGTTTGTTTGGGATTGGTTGCCTGTTCTGATGTGGCGAAAAAGGTTGGTAGTAAGGTTGTTGAAGTTGTCAGGCAAAGGTTGTGGCAAGAACTGAAACGATTCTCGGGTAATCACAAAGGTATGGATATTTTTTTCTGAGATGTAAAAATCGATGACCACTTCGTTGTCAGATAGGTTTTGATGCACTGACTGATGGTCAGACAACAGATGCATCTGGTTGATGAGTGGTTGGGGTTCAAAGGGGTTTCGTATGCCAGCAACAAAGTTGTCTTTTTCAAGGAAAAGCAATTCGCGGTTAAGGTACTCCCATTCATCAGCATCCTCATCGGGGGAAAGGCTTAAAAGCCGTGAAGCAAGATCTGTTTTTAAGGCTTTCGGGTCGCTATTTAGGTTAGGCTGTGCTGATGCACCATAGAGCTGGTTCCTGGTGTTTTCTGTTAGCAACAAATAGGCTTTGGATCTTGCAACAAGCCTATAGGCTCTTTGCATTTGGCTCTGATCTGCCTGCAGGGCTGCCAGTGCGTCGAGCAGCAAATTGGCATTTTGCTTAAATCTTGCGGATAGAGCGGCGAGGGTTTCTGCATTGGCCACAACAGATGCGTGTTTATCTGTAATATGGGTTGCAGCATCAAAATGATCGAGCATATGCCTGATCATTTCTTTCTCAGTATTTTTTTGGGCCATTTGCGCCATTGTTTCTATTTTGAGGTAAATGGCAAGTTCTGGTTCCAGGTAGTTTTTATCGGGCGATATATGCTGTTGCAGGTCAGGCAGGACGAAAGGGTCATCAGGTGTCTCCATCCCAAAGAAGCTGTAAATGGCCTGTTGTCCCAGATTCAGGGCCTTTTCCCATTCACCCAGTCCGGTATAGGTTTTCATGAGTTCCTGGATGGAATTTTGAAAATAATAGTTGTTGTACTGTGCCGAGGTGCTTTCAAAGAAACTGAAAACCTCCCTGTTCACCTCCAATGCTTCCCTATAACTGCCGGCCAGATTGAGGTTTTTCCCTTTCAATCCCATGGTCCGGTACCAGCTGCGGCTTTTGCCGGCAAGCTCCTTTTCGAGGGTGGCCGCAGAATCCAGGTAGGCAATGGCCTGGTTGTATTTGCCCAGGTTTCCATACGAGACGCCAATGTAATAGAGAAGGTTTCCTTCGAGGGGTTTGTTTTGCGGGGTATTTTGTCGTAAGACCCCCAATCCTTTTTTGTAAAGCTCCATGGCTTGCAGGTGGTTATCTACTGCTGTGTTTACCGACCCCAGGCTGATAAAGAAAAACGGGTCGTTGAGATGGCGCGATACGTTGTATTTTTGTGCCAGAAAAAGGGAATATTGCAGGAACTGTCTTCCCAGTCCGGGGTTGTAGAATTTAATGATGTTTCCAGCACCCAGGTATGCGTTGATGAGGAAAAACCAGTCTTCGTTTTTTTCTGCGTACTCAATCAAAGGGTAAAAATAGTCAAATCCTTCCACCAACTTTCTTACCTGGAAAAAGGCTTGCATGAGGTTGTATTGTAATGGTGGAATCAGGCTATGGTTGTTGTCGAGAGCCAGTAAAACGTTGTATGCTTTTTCGAAATTGGAGGCAATACCGCCGGCATTCCGTGTGTAAACACTGTTGTATGCCATCATTGAATACCTGAATACCCAGGCGATGTGCAGGGTGTCGTTGTTTTGGCTGAATATATCACCGGATTCGAGCAGTATCTCTCTCCCTTTTTGCGGGTTTCTGCCTTTGCTGGCGTAATAATCGGCCAGGAGGGTTGCCACCATAAGGTTGGCTCGGGGTTCTGAGTTTTCTGCAAGGCGTTGCCATGAAATATGCAACAGCGAATCCGCTATTTCAGGCATGAATATGTTTTCCTTATCCAGCAATAGTGTTTCCGACCAAAGGCTTTTATCGGCTTCTTGCGGGAAATAGTGTTGAAAAAGAGAGGTTTGAGGGAAAGCAGCCAGCGCAAAGGTTTGTAATACCAGCACAAAGGATAATCTAATCATGTATTAGGGTATAAAAGTTGAGTTTCACGATATAATTGGCGGGGTAAAATTAAGGAAAATCCCGCTAACAGGATATGATGTGCATTCTGGAATTCCTGTGATATTTTCGTGTGCCCGGGGCTGAATCGCCTAAGGGATGAAATAGTAAAGGTTAAATGATTGATTATTGCTGCGAAAAGCTATCAACAATGAGCTGAAATTTCTTGATTCTTTTGCCGTAACAGAGGAATTGGGATTATTTTGTGCTGCACTTGTTAATTCTTAATTACTTTTGTTATTGGAGGCCAAGGAATTGTTGTCCTTCTCATTGAGCAGATTAAAAATACCTGAAATATGAACTGGAAATCCCTTTTATCGCCTGTGCGCTACGGCCAGCCTTCATCAAAAGATAAGAATCTTGATGATATCCGGAGTGAGTTTCAGCGTGATTATGATCGCATCATTTTCTCATCTCCCTTTCGCCGGTTGCAAAACAAAACACAGGTGTTTCCGCTACCCGGGAGTGTATTTGTTCACAACAGGCTTACACATAGCCTGGAGGTTGCCAGCGTGGGTCGTTCTTTGGGCAATCTGGCCTATGCCAAGATACAGGAACGTTTAGATAAGTGGGAAAAGAAGCTGGTACGTGAGATTGATACCGTGGTTGCAACGGCTTGCCTTGCCCACGATCTTGGCAATCCACCCTTTGGGCACAGCGGCGAAAAGGCCATTTCCCACTTTTTCTCCCAGGGTGCCGGCAGTGCACTCCAATCGCAGCTCACCGAGGCACAATATGCCGATTTGGTTACCTTCGAGGGAAATGCCAATCTTATCCGCCTGCTTACCCATCGTTTTCATGGCCGCAGAGAAGGGGGTTATGCCCTTACCTTTGCTTCTTTGGGCACCATGGTAAAGTACCCATGGGATTCGCTCAGTGCAGGGAAAAAGAAGAAATTCGGCTTTTTTCAGACCGAACAGGATGCCTTTCACCAAATCATGCAGCAGCTGCAAATTCCTGCCCTGGAAACCCATCCGGGACACTTTACCCGTCATCCGCTGGTATACCTCATGGAAGCAGCCGATGATATCTGTTACCAGGTGATGGATCTGGAGGATGCCCAGAAATTGCAAATCATTGAGCGGGAGAAAGTACAGGAGCTCTTCATGAGTTTTTTTGCCGGAGATGATGAGCGAATCGGTAAAATCAACCAGACCCTGAAAGAGGTTACGGATCCCAACGAGCAAATTGCTTTCCTGCGTGCCCTGGTTATCGGAAAGCTTACCCATGCTGCTTCGGGTGTGTTTGCCCGCAATTATGAGAGTATCATGGGGGGTACTTTTAGCGGGAAGTTGCTGAATCATATTGACTCCGGGCTGGCCTCTGCCATGCAAACCTGCGAAGAGGTATCCCTGAGCAGGGTGTATCGCCATCCTTCTGTGGTGAAAATTGAGATTTCCGGATACAACGTGCTGGGTGCCCTGCTGGAGGAGTTTTTCAATGCCATCATGCATACAGAACATGATTATTCGCAAAAGATTCTCTCTCTCATGCCCCTGCAATACCATCCAGAGCAACCCGACCCCTATCTTAAGGCCCGGGCAGTAGTGGATTTTGTATCGGGCATGACGGATGTTTTTGCTGTTGACTTGTTTAAGCAAATCAAGGGGGTTGAGTTGTAACAGGGGTTCGTATTCGGGCCAGATGCTACGGGTGACGGGGCCACTTTAAGTGACCCCGCCACTATTTAATGCACTGTGGTCAGACGACTTCAGCTCGTCCGACCACTAATAGTATCCATTAGCCCGGACGGGAACTTAGAGTCCCGACCGGGCAAGGGTTCTCGTATGGTGGCGACTGGGGTACGCATTCGGGCCAGATGAAGCTTTTTTTAGTGGCGGGGTGAGATGTAGTCACCCCGTCACTTTTGGGATTTTCTTAAAGTTTGTCATGGATGTTTTATCTCGCGGAGGCGCGGAGGCGCAGTTTTTAAAAATCATTGCATGATTTTTTGTTGTTTGGATGGTAAGTGTTTTTCCCGTCTTAAAAACGTGTTTAAAAGTCGAAAATTTATTATATTTGGGGATGCGTAAAGTGTTTGTATATCCCATTCGTCATCGGGGGCAACACAGGATTGCCCTTAAATACCGGTATGCTCCGGAGAGTGAGCTGGATAAGAGCACGCGCA
>RECE01000138.1 GCA_007694165.1 Bacteroidota bacterium | reverse complement strand
CTGGTTTTCAATCCACCCTGGCTGCCCATGGACACCCACACCAACATCGACAAAGCCATGTATTACGAACCCGGCTTTTTTGATGAGTTCTTCCGGCAGGGGTATGAACATCTCACTTCGCACACTACCATTGCCATCCTTTTTTCCAACTTTGCAAGTGTTGCAGGCATCAGCCATGAGCACCCTGTTGAAAAAGAAATTACGCAGAACAAGCGATTTGCACTTGTGGAAAAATTTGAAAAACCCATCCAACAAAAACCATCCTCCCGAAAAAACTGGCTGGAAAAAATACGTGAGGAAGAAAAAGCAGAGTTATGGATTTTACAGAAACAACCTCATTCAGCTTGAAAGACAAAGCAATACCGGCAATCACAGCTATCATTAATAATTACTAAACCTTTGGCCCTTGCTTTCCACAAAGGCCTAATCTGACTATCTTTGCAAAAAATTTGTCCGGCACTACAATGAGATTCATATTGCCTCGTTTTCCTTTTGTTTTCTGCAAGACAACCTTCTGCAAGCATCAGATATTAAACCTATTTCAACAATGAACAAACGATTTATCCTTCCCTGTATTCTGCTAATTCTTGCCGTGCTATCCGGCTGCGGTGTATTGTCCCCATTGCAACGAAGCAATCTGATGGCAGTACACCACCTTATTGAGGCGGGTAACTTTGAAGAAGCCAAAGAGGTAGTTGAAGAGATGATCGCTAATGATGAATCATCTCAGTGGGCAAGAACCTGGTCTGCACGGGGCTTACTGGCTCAAACAGCCTATGTACAGGGAAGAAGGCAAAACGACAAAAGCAAATACGAGCTTTACCCCAACCAGCTTTATGTAGCCATCAGTTCTTACGAAACAGCCCGCAGGCTCGACAACAGCGCCAGACTCAACCGGCAGCTTGCACCCAGGTATGTTCAGTTGTCCAATGAATTCAAGAAAAAAGGAGAAAGACTTTTTAAAGAAGAAAAATACGCTGAATCACTCAGAGCATTTGAACAGGCACTGAAAATCAATGAAGGACCTGTTTTGAACGCACCCATCGATAAAGAATTGATGTTTAACACTGCTCTTGCTGCATACGAAAACGGCAATCAGGATAAAGCGATTACCCATTTGCAAACACTTCACAATGAAAGATACTCCCCTAATACGACACATCTGTTGTTCAACCTTTACCTCGAGAAAGAAGATATTGTAAAAGCTGAAGAAGTTTTGACAGAGGGAATCCGGGACTATGAAAAGAATGAAACCCTGGTGATGCTGCTTGCCGAATTGTTTTTTGAGCAAGGGAATATTGAAGGAGCTATTGAGATGCTCGAAAATGCTGCGTCGGAAAACCCTTCGGAATTTTCATTTCACTTTACAATGGGATTGATTTATCAGAAAACTGAGCAATATCCCCTTGCCATTAAGGCCTACAAGCAAGCCATTGAGATTGCGCCTGATGAACTGGAAGCTTATCTCAATCTTGCCACCTGCTATTACAATATGGGAGTAGAAATTGAGGAAAGCACCATTCAATTGCAAAGCAACCGCAGAGTAATTGAAAAGAGAGACAAGTCGGCTGCTGCTTTTGATTCTGCAGTTAAATGGCTTGACAGGGCATATGAAAAAAGGCCTGATGACCCGGCTCATATGCTCAGACTCTATCAACTATATCGTGCTCTCAACGTAAGTGAAAAAGCCAGAAGCATTCAACGGCAATTCAACTGATTAATATTCCCTACAACCTGAAAGCAAGGGTTAGCCCCAGGAATTGCTTAAACTGAGTTTTGGGAACCCTTCTGGGGGTGCCGTCAGGCAGCAAGACTGGGTCATTGTTGGCATCCAATACAGGGAAGAGAATATCATCATCATAAATGGTATGCAGATTAAGACTTACCTTAAAGAACCAGCTTATCTGCTTTTCAAAATTTATTTCCCAGTCCACATCCATATTCTGTGGCTTATCGAGGTATCCGGAAAAAATCCTGATCGAATTGTTAATTTCCAGGCCGTCCAGAATGGTTAAACTGTTGCGTATTACCAACTGTCCACCCAGCTCCTGCCGTGAACGTTTGTCAGCATCAATACCATGAGCCGTTTGATCAATGGCGGCAGTATCCAGCACAAAAGTATTTCTGTAAGAAATGGCTGAAAAGTTTAGTGTAGTTTTCTCAAAAGGCTTGTACTCCACCCCCACTCCCAGTGTAAAAGCACCCGGATTAAGAAAGCGTGACACTACCACCGAGTCATTGGGGTAATTAAACCCTTTGGCCACCTGGGTTTTAAAATAGAATATGGTACTGAAATCAAGTTTCTCAATCATGTCAGTGTTAAACTTGGAGTTCAACTCAAGGTTGTCGGTATTGGTTCTGACACCGTGCTCTTCTGTGCGGATGGCTCCATACCTCAAACGCCCTTCGCTGTTCCATCGGATTTTCTTTTCCTTATCATTAAAATCGGCTCTTCCCCTTACGTCCAGGTTGCCGGCAAAGGAACTCTCACCCCCACGTGCCCAGTTGGAGAAATAAGTCTGATTGAGTGTAAATGTGGTGGCAAATCCATATTGCCAATAGATAGGTATTTCATCCGAAGGTGTCATTTTTACCAACGATCTATTGGGCCGTAAAGAAGTAACCGGCACATTATCCATGCGAATCTTTTCCCTGCGCTCCACACTTACATTGTCTTCAAGCAACAGCATAATCTCGTTCCTGAATGGATTTCCCACCCAAAGGGTAATGGAGTCGCGGGCAGCATTTTTTACCCAGAACCGTTGCATCTCATCCTCCCTGGCACTGAGCCAGTAAGGTGTTAGCTGCCTGTCAATGTCACTGATAAATATCAATACAGAATCGCGAACTTCAGTATAGGAGGCAAGGGTTTTCACGGCAACCTGAAGAGAATCGGTCGTTTTCGCATTGGGAAGGATAAAAAAGGGGGATTCTTTGCTTGCCAATATAACCCTTCGGGGTTTGGAAATTACTATTGCGGCAGAATCCCTCAAAAACCTGTAAGTTTCGTTGCCACCCGGCACAAAAACAGGAGGGATGATTCTTTCCTCAGCCATCTGGTGAATCTGAATTCCAAGGCTCCTGAGAAACAATGTATCAATAACCGTTTCCTGGATGGTATCTCTTTCTATTCTGACAGAATCCGGAGTGATGCCAAATCCGGATATCGTATCATTTAAAGGCATTATCCCAGATGACATGGTATTTATCAATATTGTTTCACGCGCTATAAAAGGCGACCTGTCAAGAGGGACGGTATCAACCATAAAAGTGGTTTCGTTGAGCCACCTCAATGGCAAAGTATCATTGCGTGACAAGTAAGTAGCCGCAAACTCAACAGAATCATATTTGAATGTGGTAAGGCGGCTGATAATGCTATCGATGGGTTCATTATAATGATCTGCGAGTCTTTTGAGTGCAAACCTCATGTTTTCACCTTCAGTCCTCCACAATTCTTTGTTTTCCAATGCCCTGTTTATAAACTCAGAGGCCGAATCGGGAGTGAATAGGATGGGCGGTTTAGCAATAGTATCTGCTTCAGCAATGGACTCCCCATTGTTTTGTGCATGGATACCGGGAATGAAAAGCAGGAAAAAACTCAACAAAAGGATTGTTGACCTTTTAGGGCAAAAAACATTTAAGAACATGTTAGTATCAAGATTTTAAATCAAAACTATTGGATAACGATTTTTTCGGCAAGATATTTCCTGTCTGGCAATACCTCTTCCAACCGAAAACCCGCTCTTTGTTCATGAAATCTCACCACGAAAACCAATGATATAAACTTTGTTTTCCGTGATGTATTCATGCAGGAAGAGTGACCCTCCTTTCAGCCGGCAAAAATAATCAATATTAATGATCTTGTTTTTCAAAAATCCATAAGAATCGCCTGGCCCGGGGACAAATAAGTGAATTCAATCTCAACGCAACATTAACTGCAGGTTTCGAAATCCAATTCCGGTATTTTTTATCATCAGCCCTGAGTAAAGAGAAACTTTAAATCCTGGGACACTCTGCCGGTAACTTATCCATTAATCTTCATGCTCCATGAGTTCGTATCCATGGGAGGTATTTTTCTCAATATAGGGTATCCCCTCCTGCATCCAGCGTGGAGCAGGTTCGTCTTTAAGATAGTGGTCGAAAAACTGGTACATCCGCACGGAAAGGTCCATCCTTGCTGGCCATTGCATAAGGTTGTGGCCTTCTTTGTTGTAAACCAGCATCCAGACGGGCTTGTCGAGCCTGCGCATAGCGGTGAACAATTCGATTCCCTGGTACCATGGCACGGCGCCATCATCGTCGTTGTGCATCATCAGCAGAGGAGTTTCAATATCCGGAGCAAAGAATATGGGTGAGTTTTCGATATAATGAAACGGCTTTTCCCACAAGGTACCCCCTATGCGGCTTTGGGTTTGTTCATACTGAAACTGCCGGCTCATACCCGACGCCCAGCGAATACCTCCATAAGCACTTATCATATTGCTAACGGGTGCTCCCGCCATAGCGGCCCTGAACATGTTGGTTTTGGTGATAAGATAGGCAATCTGGTATCCACCCCAGCTTTGTCCCTGCAACCCCATACGGTCGCGGTTGATAAAGGGGTATCTTTCCAGCATGGATTGTGTGCCGCTTACAATGGCATTGTAGGCACTTTGACCCGGGTATCCAATCTTGTAAGGGATATCAGGAACAAATACAACATATCCGTTGCTGGTACAAAAGGCAGGATTGATAATGGATCGGCTGGGTGAAGGGATATTGTGCCTGTGAAGGTTCTGCGATGATCTTTCATAAAAATAGACGATCATGGGGTATTTCTTTTGGGGATCAAAATCCTCGGGCAGATACAGCAATCCCTGCAAAGTATCATTGTTAAAGTCCTGCCATTCCACCAGCTCTACACTTCCCCACTTGTATTCCTCCTGCCAGGGATTGGCCGAGGAGATTTTCTTTACATTGGAAAAGTCGCTTTTGCTGGTATACAAATCAGCATACTCGGTAAAGGTGCTGCGGCGCCATACAAACAGGTCGCCATCTTTGGCCTTCTGCAATTGCACAAAAGCGGCATCTTCTATCATGAGCCGTTCAAGACTGCCGTTTTTCATATCAAGACTGTAATAGCCATCCTGCATGCTGTTTTCATGGAAAGCACTGAGCCAGATTTTATCATCGGGGATGTGAAACTCTTCGCGATCCAGGTTCTGGTAGCGAAAACGGATATTGTTCATCCGGCCATAGCCTGTGGTAAGGTTTTGTGGTTCACGCTTTCCGCTGGGATCAAATTTCCAGATATCAAAACGGTCATAAATCAAAACAAATGCATCATCTTTTCCCCAACCCGCTATACCATAAGGCCTTGCAAAATTGGGCAAATCGTTCTGTTCATTATAGAAAGGGGTCCGGATTTCTGCAGTAAGATTTCGGGCGGTCTCATCTTTTATGGAATAAGCATACCAGTTTTGATCCTCAGGCAAATAGTACAAGACATAATTTCCGTGCAATGAAAAATGGACATTGGCTTCTTTTCTCTCCACAATTTTTTTACGTTTACCATCATTAACATTCACCACGTAAATGTCGCGGGGAGCACTTCCCAGCCAGGAGCTTTCACGCTGGTAAGGGTTGTTGGAAATCCCCATTACATAAGTAGCATTGCCATATCTGTCTTTGGTAATGACGGGCAATTCTTCCGAAGCCAGCGGAACCAGGTTGCCCTTGCGCAAATGGAAGGCTGCTTCGTAGTTGCGCTGCCTGTCATTTCGGGCATTCACCTTTTGCTGGCTTTGCAGCAAAGGGTCCTGCCAGTGCCAGATATCCAGGCTGTATTTTTCTTCATCCAGTAAGGTGTCTTTGGGCACTTCTTGCGGCCTGGGAGCCAGACCCAGAAATACCCTGGAATTGTCATCTGAAAATTCCGGTCTGCGATGTTCGCTCACAGCAAAACCTTCAGGCATATTCTCAGTGGCCATGGTAACACTTTGTTTACGGGCACGCCTTCCGGTCTGATGTACAAAAAGATCGTAGACTTTCACATCGGTGGTATCAGCAGAAAAAAGCCAGGCAAAGACATCCCCGTTTTTGCTCACATTTAAATGTTTAAAATCTCCGGCAGCTGAATCCAGCATGTGTAACGACTGATCTGATGTACGGAAGACGAAAAGTTTTTTCACTTCCAGGGTATCGTCCGCATTTTTGGCTTCCTGCAGGAAAATTACAGAAGCTCCATTTTCGGAAATCCGGTAATTCTCAACTTCATCAAAAATATGGATGACTTCAGCCACCGGATTTTTGATGATCAATTTCTTGATCTTCTTCGTTTTGGGCTCTTTTTCTTCCTCTTCCGGCTTTTCTGCTCTCAATGGCTCGGGAATAGTATCTGCGGGTGCTGTTTCTGCCTCCTCTTGTATCTTCTCAATGATGCGATTATAATCCAGCGTAAAAGCCAACCATGGTGAAGGTTCTTTGGGCAACTGGAAAGAAATAACATCTTTGTAAGTAATGAGTTCCCGTGAGGAAAGCATAAAAATCCCCAATGAATCTTTGGGCATTTCTTCCTTTTTTTTCTTATCTGCCTTGGCCTGTCTTACCAAATCCCGCTGTGGTTCTATGTGAAAAACGACAAAACTGCCATCCTGAGAAAAAGTTGCTTTACTGCCCCGTGGAAACCTTCGCTCCCCGCTTCCATCAGCACTGGTGATGACAAGATTACCATCCTGACGCTGAGGATTAAGTAAATACAAGAGATGATTTCCGTCTGAAGAAACCTCCACTCCGGAAATATTTTCCCATTTATCATAGTCGTCATGAGAGAGAGATTTTTTCTCCTGCGCAAAGAGTGAACAAGAGAAAACCATTGCAATAAGCAATGATAAAAAAGGTGAATACCTGGCCATTGGGATAGTAAATTAGGGTTTATTATTTGTTTTCCGGTGCCGAAAATAAGGAAATAATTTTACAATACTCTAAAGCCCTATCATCTGCCCTTTCGGCAAATATTCATTAACAGGTCTGCAACATAGAAATAAATTATTTTGTAAGAAAATTACCTGAATCCATCTAAATGGCAATTATTCATAAAAAAACCCGACCTTTTTCCGGTCGGGTTGAAATGTAAAGATAAATACCTTACAAAGCTGCTGTTAACTCCTTAAGGCAGACTATTTTTAAATGCCTGATATCTTTCCTGAAAGAGATTTCCTTCTTTGCCTCCAAGCTCCTGGTGTTTTTCATAAATGGCCTCAATACGTGCATCATTGGGCGGGTGGGTGCTAAAATAGACCATCCAGCCCGGACTGGGTTCTGCATCGATTTTTTCAAAGAAATAGGCTACTCCCCTGGAGTCGGTTTGGGTAGGATAGAGATATCTCACCGCATATTCATCAGCTTCAAACTCATCATCTCTGCTAAAGGACAAGGCGGTGGTTGTGAGAGCAAGGTCAGCAACAATTTGCTGTACAAGACCAGGATTGTTCCCCAGAAGCAATGAGGCCATAATCTGAAAACCGTAAATTTTGGTAAGCCTGTTGGTGGAATGACGGCGATCAGAGTGGGCTATTTCATGCGCCATAACACCCGCCAGGGATGCTTCATCATCAAGAAACTTTATCAGTCCTGAATAATAAAATGTATTTCCTCCGGGAAGGGCAAATGCATTAAACACGTCCTGATCAATGATATACACATTCCAGTCAAAACGATTTTTGTGACGGATATCACTGGATGCAAGTATTTCATCCCTCATTCGCTCCATATATGCATACGCTCCAGGATGCTGGTTTCTGTCAAGAACGGGGTAATCCTGAGGATTATTAAGGATCTCTTCTGTTATTTCCTGCCCCAGGGAAATATCTTCATCCACGGAAAAAAAATTCACTTTTCCGTCATCACAGGAAGCAAAAAAGAAAACAAGCGCAAAAAGCACTGAAAAACCAGGTAATTTAAATGGAGCGTTCATGGGTATGTATTTGGGTTATTACTATTTTCTGATGAGTATCAGTACAAAAATACGAAATTCTTAAATTGAAACTGAACTTAGACAAAATACGGGCCAAACTCCAATATAAAAATTCAGATAACAGTTTCGGGAAAAACTCTTTTGGTGTATTCGCTCATTTCACACCAGGCTTTCAACATCAGCATTATTCTTCAGAGAATTCTATCAGCATCTTTCGGTATACATTGAACACGTTGGAGCGGGAAACAAATCCCATATATTTCCCCTCATCAACCACAGGCAGGTTCCACAATCCGGTATCACGAAATTTTTTCATTACAGTATCCATGCTATCATGCAAGTCTACTTTTTTGGGAGGGATGATCATCAATTCACGCACTTTCAATTTATCGTATTTATCTCTTTCAAACATGATTTCCCTCACTTCATCCAGGGGCACAATCCCCAGGAAGTTATTATCCTTGTCAATTACCGGAAAGATATTGCGTGTTGATTTGGCAATCACTTTTACCAGTTCACCCAGCGTTTGGTCGGGTGCAACGGGTGTAAGGTTGGTTTCAATCACACTTTCTACATTGAGCAGGGTAAGGACAGCCTGGTCTTTGTGGTGGGTAATCAGCTCACCTCTCTCAGCCAGTTTTTTGGTATACAAAGAGTGGGGTTCAAAGTACCGAACGGTAAGATAGGAAATGGATGCTGTGATAATCAGCGGGACAAACAGTTCATACCCTCCGGTAATTTCTGCAATCAAGAATATGGCCGTTAGCGGCGCATGGATAACTCCGGCGATGAGTCCCGCCATCCCTACCAGGGCGAAATTGTACTCCGATATTTTCACCCAATTCAGAGAATTGACCAGTCGTGCAAATACAAATCCGGTAATTCCTCCCATAAACAAACTGGGAGCAAACACTCCGCCTATGCCACCGCTGCCGGTGGTAAGAGAGGTAGCAATGGCTTTAAAAAAGAGTACCATTATCAGGAAGCCAATAAACAAAAACCCGGTATCGTCCACAAAAAAGCCCCAGATACTGTCAAGAAGGAGATCCTCGGGTTGCCCTGATAACATGGCCCGCATAGTGATGTAGCCCTCACCAAAGAGCGGTGGAAAAAGAAATATGAGTATGCCCAGGATCCCTCCCCCAATCAGGACACGTTTGTAGGGTTGTTCCACTTTTTTAATGTGCTTTTCCACCCGGGCGTTCATCCGGGTAAAATAAAGCGAAACTCCGCCGGCCACAATACCCAGCAAAATATAAAACGGAAAATGTCCAAAAGTGAACGGGTCTTTGAGGGTAAAATAAAACTCAATCTGATCTCCCAGAAAGATGGAAGAAAACAAAGTAGCCGTTACTGCTGCAATAAGCAATGGGATAATGGATGCCATGGTAAGGTCGAGCATAAGTACCTCAAGGGCAAATATCAGACCGGCAATGGGGGCCTTAAAAATGGCAGCAATGGCAGCTGCAGCGCCACAACCCACCAGCAGGGTGGTTCGTTTGAAACCCAGTTTACTTTTTTGAGCCACATTGCTACCAATGGCTGCACCGGTAGCCACAATGGGCGCTTCCATACCCACCGAACCGCCAAACCCAGCCGTGATGGTACAAGCAACCATCGATGACCACATGTTGTGTACTTTCATTACCGCTTTGTTGCGCGATATGGCATATAAAATCCGTGAAACACCATGTCCGATATTGTCTTTCACAAAAGTGCGCACATATAACACGGTGAGAAGTATCCCTATTACAGGAAAAATAAGCATCAGCCAGTTTTCCGTGGGTCGGATGCTACGCACCCAGGCTTCGACATAATGTACCGAAGTTTTTAAAATAACGGCGGCCATGGCCGCAAGTATACCTATTACAACGCAAAGGATAAGCACAAAATGCTTGTCATCAAGGTACCTGCTACGCCAGATTAACAATTTATCCAGCCTGGTTCTGTTTGCCATAATTTTTCAAACTCTTTTCTGCGCTGATTTGCCAAATTATCTGCTGCACAAGACTATTGGATAATTATGGGCAAATATCAGAAAAAAAGATGACAAAAGAGGAAGGGAGTGTATTCTGAAGGATGATTTTTAAATGGCACTTGCATGATGTTGTGCTTTCGTACCTTTTTATTCAAAATCGAATGGAAATGTCCAGATGTGCACCTAGTCCCTCATTAATAATTCTTTGTAATGTGGAAAACCGAATATCTTTTAAATATTCAATTTTGATGAACATTAAAAGTGAAGCAGAAATTCAGCACTTCCGTCAATCTCATTTGCAACAACCTGGATTACCTATGTCCCGGATTTTATACCGTATCCACAAAAATTACCCTGCCGGGGAAACGACTTTTACGGATATTATGATGCTGATTTTTTCCAATATTCGGAAAAACATGCAAATTTTGATTGGATAATACGGGAAGAGAGGAAAACATACCACTCCTATAACACTCAAAAGGCAACCACATATTACGGCGGAAGATTATGGAAAGCGTGGTTTACTCCCTCAGTTCCTATAGGAGACGGACC
Organism: Bacteroidota bacterium; assembly: GCA_007694165.1. Lineage (GTDB taxonomy): Bacteria > Bacteroidota > Bacteroidia > Bacteroidales > UBA7960 > SKVR01. Next base: position 2,613 of record RECE01000138.1, on the reverse strand, counting down.
TTATAAATTTGCAGGATTGCCAGGATTAATTTTAAAGATGACTGATAGCCAAAATTATTATACTTTTTCCATTATCTCAATAGAAAAGCCCACAGCAGGAGAAAACCTTAAAATACCTACAGATTATACAATCATTGATACCACAAGAGAACAGTTTCTCAAGTCATACCTTAACTATACACAAAACCCATTCCAGGCAATGGAGGGATTGATACAGGCAGATCCTTTGGATATCGAGGTCAGGAAAAGACAGACTTTGCGCCGCAATAACCCCATCGAACTAAAACCAGACTAAAATAGTACCCATTTCATCCACCAATAAGACAAACATATAAATAAACCTGTCATTTGCCACCCAAAGACATTCATAATTTAACAATCTCATCAACCTATGCAAAGCTTTGTTAAAACACTTGTTTTTGTCGACTCTTTATTTTTTATTTGCCATAACTTTTTACTTATTAATCAAATATTATTAGCTATGAAAAAGAGAATTTTAACTTTGGGATTGTTTGTTGCGATGATGCTGGGAGCAAACAGTGTAACTGCAACATATACAATAGAGTGCACAAATTTCGAATATATTTGTGAGGGTGGACATGGCTTCACAGGTACTGCATGTGGTGGCACTTTCAATCAAAGGCTTGAAGATATTGAAGAACTTGCTGAAATGCTTTGCTGATAAATAAACAGACACCAGGGTAGCAATAAAACATCCTGGTGTCTGAATTTGAGTTTTTTCTCATCATTATTTGATTGTTTTTTAAAACACATAAAAGTCATGCTAAAAAAAATCATTTATTCTGGCATATTATTAATGATTTGTCAATCACTAATCATTAAGATTCCATGTTTCTCTCAATATGCCAATGCCAAAACAATTGACAATGCTCATATTATTTTAACTTACATGCTTGAATACCATCAGGACTCTACAAACTTAGATGATAAAAGGGGAGAAGAAATGCTCCTGTTTATTGGCAGTAACCATAGCCTTTTTATGAGTTATAGCAGAGTCCTTAATGATACTATTCGTTCAAACCTTTCCAGAGCTGAGCAAATGGGTGTAGACCAGCAAACACTTATGAACCAATTTACCAGTTCAATGCAATCAAGTCGTTTCAGGTACAGACTATACAAGAACTATCGTGAAAATACATTGTCTTTTCATCAGTATGTACAGGGAACTTACTTTTTATACGAAGAGCCTTTAAATTCGATGCGTTGGGAGCTTATTGCAGGAGAAGAAAGGGTAATTCAAAACTACCAGGTTACAAAGGCAACAACCTATTATGGGGGCAGGAATTGGGTGGCATGGTTTGCTCCTGAAATTCCCATCAGTGATGGACCTTATAAATTCAGTGGTCTTCCAGGGCTTATAATAAAGATCGAAGACACAAAAGGTCATTATGTATTTACCCTTACATCTTTTGAAAACTTACATTCTCCCAGACCTATAGAACTTATTCCAAGAGACAATGAGGTAATAACCAACAGAAAGGATTTTTTGAGAACTGTCGAAAAATTCAGGGCAAACATAATTCATCATGCTCAAGATATGCAATTAGCACCGGAATCTCAGCGCAGGGCAGCAGAAAACATGCGCCGACGCAACAACCCCATCGAACTAAAGGCTGATTAAAAAAAAGAACTATTTTCATTAACAAACAATCAGTACATATAAAAATACCTCTTTTACAAATCACACACGTATATAATCTTGCATACCAAACACTCATTCTTTATATTAATTTAAAAACGTTAATCTTTTTTTATTTGCAGTGACATTTTATTTATTTACTTATTAAAACCTAAAACCTATGAAGAAGAAAATTCTAACTTTGGGATTGTTTGCGGCGATCTTATTTGGAGCAAACAATGTTAGTGGTAACGAATTAAATACAATTGAATGTACAGATTTCATCATTATTTGTAAATACGGAGAAATGCACTTCGGAATTGCATGTGGTGGCACACAGCAACAAAGATATGATGATGTTGAAGAACTTGCTGAAATGCTTTGCTGACAAACAAACAGACACCAGGGTAACAATAAAAAAATATCCTGGTGTCTGATTTAGTTCACAACACAGCCTTGGGATTTATATGTTTTCATTAATAAACAAAATTAGATTTAATTCGGTTCATTGTATATCATAAATGATTAGCCTGGAAGAGTTCACTCTTAAGGCTTTATGACTAAACAATGAATCCACCCTAGCCGGTTTACAAACAAGAGTTTAGTAAATCATAATGATTATGATTTACTCTCATCATTATTTGAATGTTTTTTAAAACACATAAAAGTCATACTAAAAAAATCATTTATTCTGGCATATTATTATGCAATTAGCTCCGGAATCTCAGCGCAGAGCCGCTGGAAAAATGCGCCAACGCAACAACCCTCTCAAATTAAAGGCTAATTAAGAATCCAACAAAAATAAATGCGTAAAAAAGGCTGTTTATTGTTTTTACTGTTTATTCTTTTTCTCCAGAACCCTTTGCAATCACAAACGGTTTTGAAGGGAAAAGTATGGGATGAAAATCAAAAGCCTATCTCACACATCAACATCCTGGTGTATCCCCATGGCAAACAGAATCTCATTGCCTTTG
>RECE01000084.1 GCA_007694165.1 Bacteroidota bacterium | reverse complement strand
AGGGACGTTAGCTCAGTTGGTTTAGAGCGCATGCTTGACAGGCATGAGGTCACTGGTTCGATTCCAGTACGTCCCACATTCAAAATGAAAAGACTGATTGCTCTTGAGCAATCAGTCTTTTTTGTTTAAGCAAAAATTTAAATAGTTATATTGGTTATATCGCTTATACTATAGCATTGGTCGTAAAATAATCTAATGCGATTGTTGGTAATTTGTATAATATTTCTATATTTGTTGTGAAATTTATTCACATTTTGTGCATTTTACTTGCTCTTGCACTGCTGTTGCGTACCTGAAACCATAAGCGTTTTATCTGCACTTGTTTAAGACAAGCATAAATGTATTTGATATTTTTAGTTCATAATGGCCTGTTTAGGGACAGGCATTGGTTCAATTAATTTAACCTTAAACACAAATGAATATGAAAACAAAAGGAGTTATTGCCAGTTCAATGGTGCTGGCGGGGAGTTTGTTGACCACTTACAATGGGGTAGGCCGAGGCTGGGCAGCAACAATTGTTGCGCTCATTGGCTTTGTAATATTTATGATAGGTTTGAGCAAGTTTAAGCCCGAACTGGATGAGAAAGGAAAAGGTGCCATAGGTTTGCTCTTTATCGCTGCAATTATTGGTATAGTTGCCATGTTTGTAGGCTTGCTGCCCTTGATTGGAGGAATCTTATCGTTTCTCATTCTGATTGCTGTGGTTGTATTGCAAATCATTGGCTATTCCAAACTTAAGGGTTCAACTTCCATTGGTACAGAAGGAATAAGTGGTGCCAATCTTTTGCTGCTCTCCATTGTAGTGCTTTTCATAGGAGCTGTTTTTGGTCTGATTCCCGGGCTGGGAAGATTTATTGAACCTTTGTTTGCGTTGGGAGCCTTGTTTATGATAGTGTTTGGTTGGTTGCGCATTCAAAAAGGATTTATTGGTGAAACCACCATGAATGCCCACTCCATTTCCTATATACTTGCCGGAATGCTATTGCAGCTGGGTAGCACAGCCGCATCAGGCTGGGGGACATCTGTTGCTGCTGGTTTGGGTTTTGTGATGTTCCTGCTGGGTTTAACCAAGTTGAGAGATACTCTTGATCAAGTAGGAAAAGCAGCCGTACAACTGATATTGATCGCGGTGTATATTGGGTTGGCCGCTTCTGTTATTGATTTTTTTGCCTCTCTTTCTGTGCCAGACCCCACTTCTTTTTTCAAAGCTCCCGAACCCAGTATTTGGGAAAGGATAGCTTCTCTGGCTTTTATCGCCTCCTTTGTGGTAAGCTTGATCGGGTTTATAAAGTTTAAAGAATCGGAGTTACTGGATGATAATGGTAAGAGTGGAGTAAATATGATTATCATTTCAATGGGACTTGCAATTGCTGCCAGCATTTTCACCGGGCTTCTGCCCTTTGGAGGCGGTTTTGTTGCCACTGTTTTTGGTGTTGGAGGTTTATTCCTGGTGCTGTTTGGCTGGTTAAATATCCAGGAAGCACTTGCTGAAAAAATATAATTTGCTGTTTTTGTTTTTGAAAATGACTTATTACCTGTGTTCCACTTTGGTTTTTTAAAACTATTGAGTGGGGCACAGGTAACATTTTTTGGTTGTATCCTGATAAACATTTTTTTATGGCGGATTGCATTTTGCAGCGAATAAAAAGGACTTGTGTGATTTAAAACAATTATTTTTAAGCCCGAAAAAGATTCAATCTCATGGGAGAGCTTAACAGTGTTCTTGATTTTATTAAACTGGTGGTTGTAACAACCTTCAGCCAACTGTTCTGGTTGCTGGGTTTCCTTTTTGTTTTCGGTCTGATTCTATATGTTTTTGCTCGTTTTACCCGTCTTACTTATGTAAAGTCGGTTGGACACAAAATGGATGTGATATTTACCGGATGGATTGGAACACCTGTACATGAACTGGGGCATGCCATTTTTTGCATTATTTTCCGGCATCGGATCATAGAGATGAAGCTCTACACGCCCAATTCCACTGACGGTACTCTGGGTTATGTGCACCATGCCTATAATCAGAACAGCACGTATCAACGAATCGGTAATTTCTTTATTGGAGTAGGGCCTATTATTTTTGGTGCAGTGGTGTTGTATGCTGCTCTTTATTATTTAATTCCAAACAGAGAGACCATATTTTCTGGCATTGAGGCACAAAGTCAGACCCTGATGGCAGGAGTGCAGGGCGATTATTCCGCTGCCCTGAGCTCAATCCGGGCTACTACACTGTCTACCCTGTTAAGCCTTTTCAATACAGGCAACTTCAGTGATTTCAGGTTCTGGATTTTCCTCTATCTTGCCATTTGTGTTGCTTCACATATGGAATTGAGTCCTCCCGATATAAAGGGGGCCACAGGAGGGCTAATCTCTCTCGTGATCTTTTTCCTGTTTCTCAATATGCTTATTCTGGGGCTTGAAGCCACCGGAATAAGTACCGGATTCGGCAGCTGGTGGAATTATATCAAACTGGAAAACTACGCTGCAGGAATCAACAAATGGGTGGGAACCTTCGGTGCATTGTTTGTTTTTGCCTCTGTCATCTCGGGGCTCAATTTCCTGGTTTCCTATATCCTTCTTTCCCTGTATAATATTGTAAAGGGAAAAGGTTTGATCAATCCTGCATGGTAGCCTTCGTTTTGCTTTCCTGAAA
>RECE01000110.1 GCA_007694165.1 Bacteroidota bacterium | reverse complement strand
TGTTCATGGGAATCTATATTTATACATTGCTGTAGTTTATTATTGCAATTTGCATGTAAAGATTAAGTCTACTCCGAAAACTCGTTTTTGCGAAATTTAATAAAATAAGAGAATGTTATTGCGCACAATGTCAGTAGGTTGCGATCTCCCCCTTTTAGGGGGCAGGGGGGTATTGTACTTTTCGGAGTGGACTCAAGATTGCTGGTGTTACCGGGATTCAGTCCTGATTTGCTAATTGCTCTTCTGATTTAGAGTCTGCAGACTTTATCCCGGTCAATCTCAGGAAACCTGCCGTCCATCAAAAAAGCGAATGATGCGTTGCGTTTGCCGGGCCAGCTGTTCATCATGGGTGACCATCACCACGGTGGTTTGGTGGTTTTTGTTGAGATCTTTGAGCATTTCCATAATTTGCTCTCCATTTTTGCTGTCCAGGTTACCGGTAGGTTCATCGGCCAGCAGCAGGCTGGGCTTTGCTACTATGGCACGGGCAATCGCTACTCTTTGCGACTGCCCCCCGGAAAGCTCAGCCGGAAAATGCCGCATACGGTGCGACAAGCCTACGGTTTCAAGAACATCACGGGTGCGGCTTTTTCGCTCTGAGGATGACATACGGCTGTAAAGTAGTGGCATGCCAACATTGTCAAAAACATTCAGGGCATTTATGAGGTGAAAGCTCTGAAAGATAAAACCAATATTCTGGTTGCGTAAGCGGGCAGCCTCTTTGTCGGAGAAATTCCGGGTATTTTTTTCCTGGAATGACAATTCTCCCTGGCTGGGTTTGTCAAGCAAACCGATGATATTCAGCAAGGTGCTTTTCCCACAGCCCGAAGGGCCCATCACCGAAACAAATTCTCCCCGGCCGATTTCCAGGTTTACATTTTCCAGGGCAATGGTTTCTACCGTTTTGGTACGGTAAATCTTTTGAATTTCTCTGAGTTGAATCATAATTGTTTGTATTACGTTGAATCTGTATTGGTTGTATTCTGTCTTGCAAAAGAGCTTTCCTTTATATCCTATTCGCCAGTAACCCGATCCCTATTTCCTTTCACACCAATTTTGTCTGTCTGGCTATAGCTATTCATGTTTGATGTAATGACCCTTTCATTGGGATTCAGTCCGCTGATTACTTCTATATGACTGAAGCTGGCACCACCCAGTCTAACCTTGCGTTTTTGGGCGGTGTTGCCATTAACCACAAAAAGATCATATTGTCCGGGCCCTTTGTAAAATTCGCCAATTCTGATTCGTTCTGCATTTTCTATATGCGTTACTACGACTCTGATTTCCACTTTCATATTTGGGCGCAGTTTTGGATGGGATGCATCCTGGAGTAAAATACCAAAGTTGAGAACACCTTCCTGCACCGAGGGAGCAATATGAGCCACCTGCCCTTTGAGTTCGTCCCTTCCTGTTCTTACCAATACCTCTTGTCCCACCAGCAACTGGTTGGCATAACTGTCTCCTACAACTGCCTCAACCTGGTAAGAAGAAAGATCAGAAATCCTGGCTACCACCTCTCCAGGTGCTACCGAAGCTCCGGGTTGGTTGAGCAAAAAGGATACAGTGCCCGATAACGGAGCTTCCAGACGTGCACGTGTCAGAAGCATCTCCATTTCTTTGAGACGATTGCCATGGATATTTAGATTGAGTTTCAAAGATTCCAACTCCAGAACAGTAATTTTTTTGCTGTATGCAAGTTGCTGATTGGAATTCTCCAGCTCTAGTTTGGCGGTGGATAGTTCGGTTGTGAGTTTATTTACCCGGTCCATTGAGATGCCTCCGATAGAAAGCAAATATTGCTCGTGTTCGTGTTCAATACGCAATGTTTCAATCTTTTTAACCAGCAACTGATGATTATGCCAGGCCTGGGCCTCCTTTTTCAGAATGTCAATTTCCAATCTTTGATGTTGGTTGCGAGTCTGCTCATACTCCGTCTTTAACCTTTCATATTCAAACTGTTGACTATCGATGTCGATTTCAAGCAATTTGCTGCCTTTTTCCACCCATTGGCCGGGCTGGTGCAAAATCCTGAGAATGCGGCTTGATACAGGACTGATTACAGCTTCTTCATAAAGAGGCACAACTTTGCCTGCCGCAGTAAATGTAATAAGCATCTCTCCTTCATCGACCTTTGCAATCATCACACTGTTAACATGCACACTCTCCACTGTCAGGTTTCTTAAAAGTATTGTAAGGGCAACCAATAAACCGGCTGTCAATATCAAACCTGATATAAATTTGGTTTTTCTTTTTATGAGTACCTCTGCGGGTAGGTTTCTATCCATTGTTTAACACTTTTCCTGCCAGTGTTCAAAACCTGATCCATGTAGGCTATGATTCACATATACAGCGTAATAACAATTTTTAAAGGTTTAAAAAGTGTCCATTTGTGGGCAGGGTGTGCGGTATTGTTCTCAAACAAAGGATTAATTGTGTACCATTCAGTATAAGCAGATTTCTTCTTCACTACTATTTGATCCTGTTTGAAAAAACCTTACAGAATACTTCCGGACAACCTGACCAAATTTGGACAGGTTTTACACATGCAATATTTCATTATATTGTTGAATTTCAGAGATACTACACTTTTGGTTGATCTTTTGATAATCTATAATGGATATTTGCGTTGTTAGAATGTTATCATAAATGCAAA
>RECE01000282.1 GCA_007694165.1 Bacteroidota bacterium | reverse complement strand
GGGTGTTTGCTGGAATTCAGAATCTTACCGATTTTCTGACAGCATAACCCAGCACAAAAAGATAAACAATGAAAACAGGGAACAGTGCAAATAAAGCTGTAGAAACACCCGCCCGTGAAAAGGCCAGCCAGGATACAACCAGGGCCATGAAGATAAATACAGCACTTACCAGCATTTTTATTCTGTTAATTTTTTTCTGCAAGCCATTGTATTGCTGACCACAATAGTCGCAAACAATCTCCCGTGGCATTCGGAAGGTTAATTCGCTTACATGAGTAAGCTCATTGCCACAGTTGATGCAATCAATGTATTTGGAAAAAGGGTTCATTTAGAAAAACAAGAGGGATGATTAAAAAATAACACCAATGGAAAGTTCAAGATAGTTGGCCCTTGCCTGTCTGTTGCGCCCACTTATATCATCTTTGCCCTTTAAAATATTGGTAAATCCATTGTTAAAGGTAAGGCCCCCGATAAGGGCGGTAGTGCCTCCCAGTGAATGCTCCATTCCCAAACCCAAAATCATGGATACTCTGAACAAGGGTGTATCGCCTTTTATGTCGATATCATTTACTTGATCGGTATTGCTGTTAGCAGGATTGTAAAACTTGTCGTTTGCCTTGGCAGTGAGATTTACCGAACCACCAAATCCAAATTTAGCAAAATAGGTATTGTACCCTATTTCCCGCGTTTTCATTTTCAAGGTAAGGGGAACTTCAAGATTCTGGATTCTGTATGTGCGCTCAACCATAGGAAGAGCAACTCCGGGGTCATTCTGATCGCCAACCGGATAGCTCAATTTACCTCCGAAATAGGTAATATTGATACCCGTGGCAAAGTTGTACTGCTCAGCCAGCACAAACTCAGAAATAAGCCCATAGGAAAAACCCAGTCTGACACCTTCTGAATCGTAGTTATCTGTTTCGCTCTTAAACCATGCAAGTGAAGGGGAACCTTTGAGCCCCAGCCTGAAATTTTGACTCCTTACCTCAGTTTTGGCTGTAAATGCAAAGGCTATAAATAGAATAAATGCAATTTTTTTCATACTTTTGAGTTTTTAAACATGGTGAAATATTACCTATAAAATCGATATTAACATCAAAGTTAGTGATTGTTTTCTTCTAACGCATAAACTGCGCCGTATCTTATGAGAAAGTCATTTAAAATTTCATTGGTAAACATTTGGGTGCTCTCAATGCTATTAAGTATTGTCTTAATGGTTAGCGGCTGCCAACGTTCGCCACATTACGATGTAAATATCTCTTCAGTAAGAATTGACCCGGTTGAGATTAAACGATATGAGAAAATGTTATTCGGACTGGATCCTGCTAACCTGAGTGAGCAAATAGAACCCCACATTGATGAATTTTATTTGTTTTTGGGTGATGAAATTAATACACCCGCCGGACAGCAGCAATTGTATGATTATGTTACCAACCCTTTTTCCAGGGAAGTGTATGATGACCTGTTGAATGTCTGGCCGAATGTAAATTCATTGGAAGAACAACTCAATCTGGCTTTCCGCTACTTTCACTATCATTTTCCTGAAGTACATATTCCTGAAGTTTACACCTATTTATCCGGCATTGACTTTGAATATCCGGTTTTTTACCAGGACGATGTGATGGTAATTGCTCTTGATATGTTTCTTGGAAAGAATTATGTCAATTACGACAGGGTTGGTATTCCGGCTTTTAAAAGGGTTCGTTTTACTCCGGAAGCGGCAGGAGTGGAGGTAATGCGCGAGGTAGGACAAACCCTTTTGCATCAATCTTCATTTGTGCCTGAAACACTGCTCGACTTTATGATTTTCGAAGGGAAATTGCTGTATTTTCTTGACTGTATGTTTCCCAAACACCCGGATTCATTAAAAATCTATTATACTTCGCAGCATATCCAATGGGCTGAAACCAATGAGGGACAATCCTGGACATTTATGCTCAATAATGAGTTGTTGTATAATACTGACAGACAACTGATCCAAAAAATGACCGGAGATACGCCATTTACAGCCCCTTTTTCTGCCAATTCTTCACCACGTATGGGTGTTTATAATGGCTGGCAAATTGTCAGGGAATATATGCGACGCAACCAGGATGTATCTCTCAGTGAGTTGTTTTATGAGAGAAACGATTCGCGACAAATCCTGCAGGGGGCTCGTTACAGGCCATAACAGGATAGCTTATTTTGATTGAATTTCCCTGTTGTAATGGTCAATAAAGCCAAGTATTTCTTCACGGCCGATTTTCTTTTCAGCTGACGTTATGAACATATCGGGTAATGGATCCCAGTTTTCAGCAAGCTTTTTCCTGTAAAAAGCCAGGTTTGACTGCAAGGCCGTTGAACTTAGTTTGTCTGTTTTGGTAAAAACGAGAGCAAAAGGAAGTCCCTTGCTGCCAAACCACTCCATGTTTTCTGTATCGTTTTTCTGGGGCTCCAGTCTGCTGTCTATCAGCAGAAAACTGCAAATAAGGTTCTCCCTGTTCAAAAGATAGTTTTGAATCATTTTCTCCCATGTCCCACGTATCTTTTTGGATACCTTGGCAAATCCAAAGCCCGGAAGATCGGCCAGGTACCATGAACCATTGATAAGGAAATGGTTGATCAATTGCGTCTTTCCGGGAGTTGAGGATGTTTTGGCCAGTTTTTTATGGTCTGTGAGCATATTAATAAGAGAAGACTTACCCACATTCGACCGGCCTAAAAAAGCATATTCCGGGAAAGAAGGGGCGGGGCAGTCTTTATAATGAGTAGCACTTTTGATAAATTCTGCACTGTTTATTTCCATCAAATTTGTTTTTGGATTGTTCAGATAAACTCGATTGTTGGCCCCGCAGGTGGCAAATTACTCTCCCTTGCGATACGTGTTGATATGTCTGTCGGTTTTGTTCTCGTAAATGTCGGCAATTTTAATGAGAATGCCGGTTTCTTCTACACCGCCAAACTCTTCATTCCAGGCAGTACCAAAGGTTTTCATGCTTGGGCTGATAACCATGTAGGAATTTACCAGGGGAGGTATGTTTTCTCCCAGTTCCCGTACTTTTTGAAACAGGATTTTATGGTTTTGCTCAAAGGTTTTTCCTGTAAACAGACTTTCAAATGTAGAAATGTCAGTTTTATAGGGAAGGGGTTCTTTGGGCCATGTTAGCTTTTCTGTGTCGGGGAAAAACCTATGCATGAAATATAGTATCAAGTCCCTGGCAACAGGGTTGAAATGATCATACATGGTTACTTTCCCGAAGAAGTATTTAATGTGCGGATAATCCACCACCATGGCTCCAAGTCCATCCCAGAGATTGTCAAGCGAGAAAAGACCTTTTCTGCTTTCTTTGGAAGGCTGGTATTTGGGCTGAACAAATGATCTGCCCAGTTCGATGGTGAAAGGCAGATAGTCTTTGATAAACTTTTCTGAGTATTCCAGCAAACCTGATGTAGCAAGTTTGGGTTTTCCCTGGGCATCATTGCCAACTTCATGTCCCAGAATGAAGCGGTATCCACCTATAATCTCTTTTTCTGACGGGTCCCACACAACCATCTGCTTGTAGGGAACAGGGTCTGTGTCATATGCATCTATGTCTGCAGCCTTGCCGGTGCCTCCGCCTGCCATCCGAAAGGATACTTCTCTCAATCGGCCTACCTCCAGCATTACGTTGGGGGAATCGTGATGGGTTAGCACATAAATTTCATTGTTTCCGTAGTTGGTAGTGCGCAAAAACTTCTCCTTGCTGAGTTCTGTTTCCAGAATTTCCCGGTCTACTGCTTGTATGATCTCTTTTTGCATAGATATAGTTGTTTGGGGTTTGTCGGAGTTTTTTTATTGAATTTATATTTCAGGTTCAATTCCCAGTTCGTAAACTTTTTCTTTTACAATTTGCGCCCATTGATCATGGGTATGTTGCTTGCTGAAAAAAGTGTAAGGTATGGGCTTGCCAAAAGTAATGGTTATTTTTTTGTCAGCTTGTTTAAACATTTCGTCAGGCAGGTAAAGCATTTCTATATTTGCACTAATCCTTAGCTTTTTTCGCCACCAGGCAAGGTTATAAAAAAAAGCAGAGTTTTTTCCATCAATGTAAACAGGTATAATGTCTCGCTTATGTTTTATGGCTTTGGTTATAAAACTTTTTTTCCAGTGCAGATCTTTTATTACTCCATCTTTTTGCTTTCTGGAAACCAACCCGGCAGGAAATATCAGAATCAGGTTGTCTGACTGGTAAAGCTCTTCAATGACCCGCACGCTGTCAGCAGTGTTTCTCCCATGTTTGTTTACAGGAACGAAAATTTCCTGCAGGTTTTTCAGCTCAAGCAAAATGTCGTTAACAATGAATTTAATATCTTTTCTTTTTTTGCCTGCAACATGCATCAGTGCCATGCCATCGAGTCCACCAAGCGGGTGATTGGAAGCCAGGATGTAACGGCCTGTTGGCGGAATATTGTCAAGGTTTTTTGCTTCAATGTCAACTTTGAAATCATGCGTAAGTATGGATTCTATAAACTCAAGCCCTCCCAGATCTTCATAGGTGGCCAGTGCCTTGTTTATTGTGTCCTGATGAATGGTTCTTTTTAGATATTTAATGAGGAATGCAGGGATAAAGGGGTATAGGTTCCCCCCTTTCTTTCGAAATACTTCATCGATATCTATAATATTTTTGGAAGATTGTCCGGATGGCACTATCTCCTTGTTTTTATTGCTCATTTATTGCGTTTTTTCTGCCTTAAAAAACAAAATTAAGGATATTTTTTTTGAAACAGACACCTTTTTTCTTTCTGTGTGGTTTTTGCATCAATGAAAGCTATGGTTCCGGTTGCTTTTTGATTATTTATAGATTCCCCAATGACAAGATGATACTTCGAAATTCTGTAAATAAGATAAGGGTTACATAATCATTTGGTTAGGTTCGGATAGTTGAGAACGGTTTGTGTCAGGACAGGGGAAGGTTATGTTCTTGTCAGGATTTGTCATCGTTATTTGCCTGTTAGGCATGCTTAAAGGGCCTTCAGGATAAAAATCGCCTGGTTTGGTCATAAATCCTCTGGAGGTGATTTTTTCAGTGTTTTTACGGTTGTCTTTATAAAAAACACGTAATCAGGCACTTAGCATTGACATGGTGTTTTATGGGTGTTTGTAAGGGTAAAAAGTTATCAACAATGTGGGAAAAAGTGGTAAAAAGTGGGAAAAAATGAACTATATTTACACTTTCTAACTCTACAGTGTAAGTCGAAATGGCGAACCTCTTTGGCGAATATGTATGCAAGCTTGACGCTAAAGGCCGGTTTATGTTACCGGCCGGACTCAAGAAGCAGCTTTCAGAAGCTGACCAGGAGAGGTTTGTCATTAATCGCGGTTTTGAAAAAAACCTGACATTATATCCTGATAGTGAATGGCAGAAAATCACAAAGGAGATCAATTCGCTTAACCTGTACAATAAGAAGAACCGTGAGTTTGTAAGATATTTTTTCAGAGGCGCTTCCGAGTTAAGCTGTGATTCAGCCAACAGGCTGCTTTTACCCAAAACGCTCATTGACTATGCCGCCATCGACAAGGAAGTGATACTGTTTGCTTACGGAAACAGAATTGAAGTGTGGTCAAAAGATCTATACGAAAACACCATGAGTATTGAGCCCGAAGACTTCTCCGATCTTGCCGAAGATGTCATGGGGCGAATTAATGAAAACAAAAATAAGGATCAGGAATGATGTATCATATACCGGTTTTAGCGGAAGAAAGTGTCAGGGGACTGAATGTCAGTCCCTCAGGTGCTTATGTTGATGTAACATATGGCGGAGGCGGTCATTCTGCATTGATCCTTGAAAAACTAAATACCGGTAAATTACTGGCTTTTGATCAGGATCCTGATGCGAAAAAAAATTTGCCTGACAATGATAAACTTATTTTTATCAATGAAAATTTCAGGTATCTGAAAAACTTTCTCAAGTTGTATCGGGTCATCCCGGTAGATGGTATTCTGGCCGATTTGGGTGTTTCATCATGGCAGTTTGATCAGGCTGAAAGAGGATTTTCCACCCGTTTTGATGGTCCTCTTGATATGAGGATGGATAAGAAAAATAGTCTTTCGGCCGAGGTCGTAGTAAATACATACGATCAAGAGCAACTTCTGGAAGTTTTTAAATTGTATGGTGAATTGAAAAATGCCCGTCGAATTGCGGCAGAGATTGTATTCCACCGCCAAAACGCCGACATAGCAAGTACTGAGGACTTGAAAAAAGTTTTACAAAAGCTTGCGCCCAGGGGTAAAGAAAACAAATTTTTCGCCCAGGTCTTCCAGGCTTTGAGAATAGAAGTGAACAGTGAACTTGAAGTATTGAAAGATTTTTTAAAACAAAGCCTTGAAGTTATTAAGCCCGGTGGGAGGTTGGTGGTAATTTCTTACCACTCATTAGAGGATAGGCTGGTAAAGAATTTTATGCGTTCGGGCAATTTCAAAGGTGAAGCAGAGAAGGATTTTTTCGGCAATACCCTTTCTCCCATTAAGCAGGTTGGGAAACTTATTATACCCGATCAAATTGAGCAGGAATCAAACCCGCGCTCAAGGAGTGCAAAGTTAAGAATCGCAGAAATACTATAGTTATGGCTGAAAATTCATATAAAGAACCTGTGAAAGAACCCACAGGCAAGGATCATAAGAAAGGAGGGGGTATGATTAGCACCCTTTTAAACGGCAGCTTTTTGACTTTTGAGAAATCGCCCGGTCTTTTGCCCTTTTTGCTTTTGCTTTCGGTGCTCTCTGTGTTTTTAATCGGCAATACCTATTATGCTGAAAAAAAAGTACGCAACATTGAGAATATGCGCCATACAGTAATCGAACTAAGAACCATTTACATATCCAACAAGGCAGAGCTCATGTACCTGAGCAATCAGTCAGAAATTGCACGCCGACTGGCAGACAAAGGAATCGTAGAATCCACCGTTCCGCCAAGAATTGTAAAAGAACAAAAACAACAGAGGAATTTCTTATTGCGGATATTTCTGTCTGGTAAATAAAAAACTGAAAATTGTATAGCTGAATGTTACAATGACCAACAAGAAAAGTGACATATTATGGAGAATCTACCTGGTGTATTTCCTCACCGTTGCCTTCGGTGTGGCAATTCTGATCAGGGTTGTCTATATACAATTTGTGCAGGGAGATTACTGGCGGGAGTTGGCTCGCAGCTCTACTATGCGATATGTAAATATTGATGCTGTAAGAGGAGATATCCTTGCTGACGATGGTCGTTTGCTGGCTACCAGTGTGCCGGTTTATGAGATTCGGATGGATCTGAGCAGAACAGTTGTGTCAGATGAAGTATTCAATAAAGGGATAGATTCTCTGGCATTCAACCTTTCCCGATTGTTCCGGGATCGCTCACAGGCAGATTACAAGCGTTCTCTCCTGCAAGCACGTCGAAATCAGGATCGTTATTTCCTGGTTAAACGCAATGTGTCCTATCATCAGCTTGTTGAGTTACGTACATTTCCTGTTTTCAGGCTGGGTCGTTTCAGGGGTGGCCTTGTCGTGGTGGAACGCAATCGTCGTGAAACCCCTTTTAAGTCTCTTGCATCCCGTACCATTGGATATGAAAGAGAAGGTGTATATGTGGGGCTGGAGGGTGCCTACAGGGCGCAACTTGAAGGAGTACAAGGGAAAAGGCTCATGCAGCGCATCAGCGGAGGAAACTGGATGCCGGTGAATGATGAAAATGAAATTCGATCCCAAAACGGAAAAGATATTATTACCACCCTTAATATCAACATGCAGGATGTAGTTGAGAGTGCCCTTATGAAGCAACTCAACAGGTATAGCGCAAAGCACGGAACCGTTGTGGTTATGGAGGTTGCCACCGGAAAGGTAAAAGCTATCAGCAACCTGACCCGCAATTCTTCAGGTCGCTACGAAGAAACCTTCAACTATGCCATTGGAGAAGCTGCTGAACCAGGCTCTACCTTTAAACTTGCCTCCATGATTGCATTGCTGGAAGAGGGTGTTGTTGGTCCGGATGATTTTGTACAAACAGGCGATGGTCGGATTACCTATTATGACAGGGTAATGCGCGATGCAAAAGAAGGGGGCTTTGGAACCATTACTGTTTCAGAAGTTTTTGCCCTCTCTTCCAATGTGGGGATTTCCAGGTTGGTATATGAAAACTTTAAAGACAAACCGGAAAGATTTGTTAACCGGCTCAATTCGCTCAGAATTAACCAGCCTCTGGGCTTGGAAATAAGAGGTGAGGGCAATCCGTTTATTCCCTCACCGGATTCAAATGGCTGGTCCAGGGTTACTTTGCCATGGATGTCTATTGGCTACAATGTGTCCATGACCCCCATGCAGATACTTGCCCTTTTTAATGCCATTGCCAATGACGGCAAAATGATGAAACCCATGTTTGTGGAAGAAGTCAGGCAAACCGGCAGGACACTGGAGCGGTTTGAACCTCAGGTGTTGAAACGTTCAATCTGTTCGCAGTCTACCCTGGGAATTGTAAGAAATATGCTTGAAGAAGTAGTGGAAAATGGGACCGCCTCAAGTATAAAATCTTCTGTATATAAGATTGCAGGAAAAACCGGTACTGCCCAGGTGGCCAATGTAAGTGGAGGATACCGCTCCAGCGACAGGGTAGTTTACAGGGCTTCCTTTGCCGGGTATTTCCCTGCCGACAATCCTAAGTATTCTATGATAGTAATGATACATGACCCCAAAGGCTGGGTTTACACAGGCAGCCAGGTAGCTGCACCCGTTTTCAGGGAAATTGCTGATAAAATATTTGCTACCCAGTTTAATATAAACGATAACTACCTGGAAACTCCTGTCATGGCATCTTTTCCTGATGTTTTATCAGGGCAGATAAATGATTTAAAGGCCATTTATCGTGTTTTCGATTGTAAACTGAAAATAGAAAACAAGCAGATAAAATGGGCCAGTGCGAGGCTGGCATCCAATGATACCATAGTGGTAGCAGAGAGGGAAATGATTTCCAACCTGGTGCCCAATGTGGTGGGCATGGGACTCAGGGATGCATTGTATGTGCTGGAAAATGCAGGGATGCGCGTGCGTTTCTCAGGAAGAGGAATGGTTAGAACCCAAAGTGTGAGGCCGGGTACAAGAATCGTACCCGGTAGCGAAATAGTTATTCGATTATCTTAAATCTCAGTTGTTTTGAAGTTACTAAGCGACATATTATACAAGTGTGAACTGTTATCCATAACAGGTTCTACCGATATCAGGGTAAGCGATCTTACACTTGACTCCAGGAAAGTAACTGCAGGTTCTTTGTTTGTTGCCCTGAAGGGGTTGAGTTCTGATGGGCATGACTTTATTGCTTCAGCAACCGAAAAAGGTGCGGTAGCCATATTATGCACTATAATGCCTGACAATCCTTCGCCTGGCATAACCTATGTAAAGGTAGCTGATGCTCAGGTGGCAATGGGCAGAGTCGCTGCCAACTTTTATGACCATCCCTCTGATAAACTTACCGTAATTGGTGTTACCGGAACCAATGGAAAAACGACCATAGCCACTTTGTTGTACAATCTTTACAGCAATTCAGGAATCAAGTGTGGGCTTGTGAGCACCATAAGCAACAAAATTGGAGAGGATGAAGTTCCTGCGGCCTACACTACTCCCGACGTAATTGCCCTTAACGGGCTGTTTGCAAAAATGGCAGATCAGAATTGCCGGTATTGTTTTATGGAGGTGAGCTCACATGCCCTGCATCAAAAAAGGGTGGAAGGGGTGAATTTTGCAGGAGGTATTTTCACCAATCTCACACACGATCATCTGGATTATCACAAAACCTTTAAAGAATACCTGACAACAAAGAAAACTTTTTTTGATACCCTTGGAAAAAAAGCTTTTGCCCTTACCAACAGCGACGATAAAAACGGGCAGGTTATGTTACAGAATACCTCTGCCCGCAAATACTCTTATGGATTGAAGAGCATGGCGGATTATCGTGGCAAAGTGGTTGAAAACCTGCTAAGTGGTTTGGTGATGCATATCGACGGAAAGGAAGTGTATTGCAGGTTGGTGGGAGAATTCAATGCTTCCAATCTAATGGCCATTTATTCCTGTTCAAGATTGCTGGGGATGGAAAGTGATGAATCACTCACTGCTCTTAGTCAGCTGGGGCCTGTTGAAGGTCGTTTTGATTATTTTATCAGTGAAAACAATATAACCGGGATTGTGGATTATGCCCATACCCCTGATGCCCTTGAAAATGTATTAAAAACCATACAAAATCTGAGAAAAGGCTCAGAAAAGGTAATAACAGTGATTGGTTGCGGAGGCAACCGTGATACCGAAAAAAGACCCGCAATGGCATCCATTGCCGCCAATTACAGCGATATGGTTATCCTTACAAGCGACAATCCCAGGTTTGAGGAGCCCGGGGATATACTCAATGATATGCGCAAAGGCATTGAGCTTTTGGCAGAAAAGAAAACCCTTGTAATTGAAAACAGGAAAGAAGCTATCAAAACAGCAGCTGCTTTGGCAGTTAATGGAGATATTGTGCTGGTTGCCGGAAAAGGGCATGAAAAGTACCAGGAAATTAAGGGTGTAAAGCACCCGTTTGATGATAAACTGATTCTCAAAGAGGCATTGGCCTGAGACCACCAACTATTCAATTGTTATGTTGTACCATCTTTTTGAATATCTCGACAGAGCCTTCGAAATTCCCGGAACCGGGCTGTTTCAGTATATCTCATTCCGTGCAGCCATGTCCGTGTTGCTGTCATTGTTTATTTCCTTGATTTTTGGCAAAAAGATCATCCATTACCTTCAAAAAAAGCAGGTAGGAGAGATTGTCAGGAATCTTGGGCTGGAAGGACAGATGCAAAAGCATGGAACCCCTACCATGGGTGGGTTGATTATCATTGCCTCCATTGTTATTCCAGGATTGCTCTTTGCCAATCTTACCAATATATACGTGTTGCTGTTGCTGTTTTCAACTATTTGGTTGGGCATGATCGGATTTCTTGATGATTATATCAAAGTTTTCAGAAAAGATAAGAAGGGACTGCATGGAAAATTCAAAATACTGGGACAGGTGGGATTGGGCATTATCGTGGGAAGCATGCTGTATTTCAATGATTCGGTGGTTATTCGCGAAAATGTAATTCCCGATTTTCAGTTTGTTACCACCAATGAATTGCTGGAGCTCGACGGTATGATAAAAGCAAGGGATGAGGTGGTTAAAGAGACTGTAAAATCCACCAAAACTACCATCCCCTTTTTCAAGGATAATGAATTTGATTATTCTGTTTTATTGAGATGGATGGGTGATGGCTATGAGAAATGGACTTTTCTGATTTTCATCCCCATTGTAATTCTGATTATTACAGCCGTATCCAATGGGGCCAATATGACCGACGGGCTCGATGGGCTTGCTACGGGCACCTCTGCCATTATAGGGGTGGCTTTGGGAGTTCTGGCCTATGTTTCCGGCAACGTAATTTTTTCTGATTATCTCAATATCATGTATATCCCCAATACGGGAGAGATGGTAATTTTTATTGCCGCTTTTGTAGGGGCATGCATAGGGTTTCTATGGTATAATTCCTATCCGGCGCAGGTTTTCATGGGCGATACAGGAAGCTTATCGTTGGGGGGTATTATCGCAGTGTTTGCCATAATTATCCGCAAAGAATTGCTCATACCTGTAATGTGCGGTATCTTTTTCGTGGAAAGCCTTTCAGTAATGATGCAGGTAGGATGGTTTAAGTATACCCGCTGGCGTTTTGGCGAAGGTAGAAGGATTTTTAAAATGGCTCCTTTGCATCATCACTATCAGATGCTTGGTTATCATGAAGCAAAAATTGTTTTTCGCTTTCTTATTGTGGGGATTTTACTTGCGATTGTATCGATTATTACCCTTAAAGTAAGATAGATATGGGCCTTCGTTATGATATCGCCATATTGGGGGCCGGAGAAAGTGGAACAGGGGCAGCTGTGCTGGCCCGCAAAAAAGGATTTAACGTATTTGTTTCTGATAAGGGACCGATACTTCAACAATATAAAAACGTTCTTACAAATCACGATATCAGATGGGAAGAAGGAAAGCATACAGAGCAATTGATACTTTCCGCCTCAGAGGTCATAAAAAGTCCGGGAATTCCTGATACTGTTGAGATGGTTAAAAATATCAGAGCACAGGGAATACCTGTAATTGCCGAGATAGAATTTGCTGCCCGATATACCAATGCAACAAAAATTTGCATTACGGGCAGTAATGGAAAAACCACCACCAGTATGCTTACTTACAGCATCCTGAAAAATGCCGGATACAATGTGGGTCTGGCAGGAAATGTGGGCAAAAGCTTTGCATGGCAGGTAGCTGAGAATGATTTCGATTATTATGTTCTCGAAATCTCAAGTTTTCAGTTGGATGGCATGTTTGATTTCAGGGCTGAGATAGCTGTATTGTTAAACATAACACCTGACCATCTGGACCGATACAACAATAGTTTTGAGCAGTATGTAAAGTCAAAATTCAGGATATTGCAAAACCAGAAACAGGAAGATGCTTTTGTTTATTTCAGCGACGATAAGACCATTGCTGATTATCTGGGCAAAATTGAAACGGCAGCACGTATTTTTCCCTATACTTCTTATACTGATTCCAGTTGCGGAGGTTACATGAAAAACGAATCAACTTTAGTAATAAATATAAAACAGGACAAACTCGAAATGGAAACCAGGGACTTATCATTAACAGGCAGACAAAATATTTACAACTCTATGGCTTCAGGGATTGCTGCCAGATTGGTTGATATACGCAAGGAGGTTATCAAGCAGAGCTTGTCAGAATTCGAGAACATAGAACATCGCCTGGAGCATGTGGCGGTGGTGAGAGGTATTGAGTTTATCAATGACAGCAAAGCAACCAACGTAAACTCAACATGGTATGCTCTTGAATGTATCAAAAAACCTGTGGTGTGGATTGTAGGAGGGATTGATAAAGGCAACGATTATGAACCTTTGATGGAGCTGGTTAAAGAGAAGGTGAAAGCGATCGTTTGTCTTGGAAAAGATAATAGCCGGATTATCTCGGCATTTGAATTTATTGTACCCGATTTGGTGGAAACAGAAAATGCCGCTGATGCTGTCAAAGCAGCTTATTACCTGGGAGATCCCGGAGATGTAGTGCTGCTTTCACCTGCCTGTGCCAGCTTCGATTTGTTCGAAAACTTTGAAGATCGCGGGCGTCAGTTTAAACAGAAAGTATTTGATTTATAAACTCAGATAAAG
>RECE01000003.1 GCA_007694165.1 Bacteroidota bacterium | reverse complement strand
CTCTGGAGGATACGATTGGTGATACTGACTCCATTAAACTCTTTCCGGAGGTTAATCCGGGCATTTCCGTTTGTATCAAGGGATGCATGAAGAACCTGATGTATCCTGTTTTCATCTGCAAGTACAGGTGGAGTTCTGGTAAGGACACCTCCATTATCAGTAACCACCAGCACATAGCGGTCCATGTTGCTGGCCCCGATAAATCCCACAGGGAGAATCTGGTTGGTGGTTTCCAGCCAAATGGTATCGTTTTCAAGGGGTACACATACAATTGCATGGTTGAAATAATTGCTGGGGAAATCGGGGTCGATCTGTACAATTTGCTGTCCGCTCTGAATGAGGGTATAATGGGCCTTTATTCCGGCGGCATTGAGCAAAGCAACGGTGTAATTGGACAAAGCCTTGCATTCGCCATATCCCAGCCGGGCCACTGACGATGCCGGTTCGGGCTGGAATCCTCCAACTCCCAGCATAATGGCTACATAGCGGGTGTGGGATTGCATGTATTGGTAAACGGTCTGGATTATTTCCAGTGTATCGGTCATGCCATCGGTAAGCTCCCTCACCTTCTGAACAGTCTGGCGGTCCAGATCCTGCTTCCCTTCGTTGAGCAGGTTTATCCAATCGCCAATTTCCTTCCAGCTCCGCATATTGCCCCGGTATCTTCCATAGGTAAACTCATTGGGGCTGAAAAAGATGTGGGGCAGCAGGTCTAACCTGTAGGGCATGTAAGGTTCATGGGGAATAGCCTTGATATGAGTCAGCTCCCATGTATACAGTTTCCGGTTACGGCCCAATGGTTCCTGCCTGGGCAGGATATCTGTAAGGACGGTCTTGTTTCTGAATTCAAAGTCCTGGGGGGTATCGAATGTTATAGAAGCCCTTTCGGCAGCCAGATGAACGTTATCAACAGGCATCCAGGGGAAGTCCAGAAAAGCGGTAATGGAATAGTTTACCGTGTATTCGTATTTGATGGTGAATGGGTATTCTCTTTCGTTATGCCTGGCCTTTATGATTCTGTTTTCGGAATACAGTGCGTAATCAGAATAGAGCTGGGAATCAAAAAATTCACGCCGACGCATATCTCTGATTTTTTCCCCGTTTTTGTCGTAAAGCGTTCCTTTCAGGTTTCGCACCTTTCTGAAGGAGTCGTATACTATATCGAGGTCTGCAAAATGACTTCCCCTTTCATTTAGCACAGTTACTACATAGGTAATTTGCTTTTGTACCCTGTTGCGGCTTCTGATTTCTACCCGGGTATGGTACTCCCGGATTACTGCATGGGCATTTTCCAGCAGCAGGGAGTCAATCTTTTCCACCGCGTATTCCTGCCCGGGGGAAGTGAAAAAGCAAGCAATCAGACAGCTTATAGTGAGAAGGAGTTTTATTTGCATGTTTCAGTTTTGATGGAGCCGCCAGAATTACTGGCAAAAGATTAAAACCAGGTTTGTTGATTTACAGTACTTCCAGCAGTATGTTGTCTGAATTGTCGTTGATCATCCTTTCCATATACGAACGAAATGCGTTATACCTGTTGGCGTTTACGATCCTGGTAGTATTCTGACTGGTAGAACGGATGATTAGTTTGTTGTCGTCATTTTCAAAATAGTATTCGTACGAAAACCTTCCCCAGGCTGATTTTTTGGATTGGGGCAGGTGAGAAACCTTCATATTTTCCGGAAACTCAATCTCATACACAACGGTGCTTTCCCCTATGGAGGGAAAAGTAATGGGGTAAAGTCTCTCCGGGGCAGAAAAAGGATTTTCTTCCATGGTTTCGAAAAGCAGGGCAGGAAACAACAACTCGTTGCCGATGATTTGGGCGTAAGCAGGTATGTGAAAATCTGCATTTACCGTTACCATCGGGCTTATGGAGTCACATTTTTCCAGATTGAAACTGCTGATAGTGGCACCTGTTTTCCGTGCAAAGGACTTCAAAACATCCTCTTCCTTGTCTTTTGCCAGTTCCTGCATAAGGTTGTAGGCAGCAAAGCCATCATATTGATAATTGAGCTTTCCGCTTAGATTTCCCTGTTCATCCAACCGCAGGTTGTATTTTTTAGAAACTTCCTGTGTGATTTGAGTTTCCAGGTTTACCCACTCGTTGAGTTTATCGTCGATAAGGCGTCCTCGTCCGTTAATGGCTCTTTGGGGCAGATATCCGGGGACGGGATGCTGAACTGTAGCATCCAGCAGTATGGGGTCCTGGCCGGGAATCTGCACCAGGGCCACAACATAGTTCCATTGAGTTATTGTAGGCGATTCTGAAAATAATGCCCCGTTATCCACCGTACTGACCATCACGGGATAGGCCTTCAGGTTGAGGTTGCGCAGCAGGGCCACCAGCATCAGATTAATTTCGGCACTGTTGCCATAGCCCCTTTTTACCACCTCTGCAGGTGTTTTGTCGGCATACCTTGCTGCATCTTCATCCCAGCTGATGTTGCTGCTGATTTCCTTTAAGGCCCAGCGAATGGCCTCAACATCTTGATCGAAATTGCCCGTTGGAATGAACTGCCGGGATGCTATGCGGGCATCCTGCAGGTATTTGCCAAAATCATCTCTGCCCAGTATATGTTTGCTCACATCTTGCCAGGTGGTGGTGTAATGTTTGGGTTTCATGTCAGGAAACTCTTCACTTACCATTTCGAAAAAGATATGGCCCAGGTAATTGAAAAT
>RECE01000345.1 GCA_007694165.1 Bacteroidota bacterium | reverse complement strand
TGAGCGTCTTTTTCAAAACAAAACCATCCTCGCCAGCTGTTCTTTCTTTGCATCATGTCAAGTAACTTTTCCGCTTTTTCTAATCAATCTCTCTTTCTCTTATCCCTCTCATTTGCGGACTGCAAAGGTAGAATGTTTTTTGTTATTGACAAGCTTTTTGTAAAAAAAAACAAACTTTTATTAATCGCCTGTATATCAAACAAATAAGGGTTCTTTGTTAAACACCCGGTATGTATCGGGTTGTTTGGCCTTATATTCTTTTCTTTGCAGTATGTCAAATATCGTTTCCGCTCTGTGGGTATTGTTAATGTATCCCCTTTCAATTGCGGATTGCAAAGGTACACACTTTTTTATACCAGCAAAGACTTTTCCCCAACCTTCAGTAAAATAATCTGTAACCTGCTGTTTCTCTGATTTCACAGGTCTAAACTTTTTCCCGATAACTGCACGGTTAGGCTGCAACTATGGCATTTGAGGCCGAAGAACACTAAACCACGTCATAACTTAGGGAGGGATATGAGTATTGCATACCTGGGATGAGCCGTACCAAAAAAGAGAGCAAGCCGGCAAAAAAGCGTCCCATCCAAAGGGATTATTCTTTACTTTTGAAAAGGGTACAACCAGTACCTTAATTATAGTAGTGTTGTTCGCTCACAGGATTTACTTCTAAAAACCCATATAAATGAGAGTTACCACCCATAAATTCGGAAACCTTCCTGATGGAAGAGAAGCAAAGATTTTTCACTTCGAAAGCAGCGGAGGTCTTAATACAAAGATTACCAATTATGGTGGGATCATCACTTCCATCGAAATGCCAGACAGGCATGGTAAACCGGATGAAATAACTGCAGGTTTTCCCGTGCTGGATGGTTATATAAATGATCATCCCTACTTTGGAGCCATCGTTGGAAGGTATGCCAACCGTATTGCCAAAGGACGTTTCAGGCTGAAAAACACAGAATACCACCTTCCCATCAACAACGGACCCAACCATTTGCATGGAGGGTTGGAAGGTTTTGACAAGAAACTATGGGATTACCGGATTGAAGAGAGCTCCTCTTCCGCAAGCCTGGAACTGAGCTACCTGAGCCCGGACATGGAAGAGGGATATCCAGGGGATGTAGCAGCAAAAGTTACCTACATTATTCATGATTCCAATACAATTGAAATACAGTATGAAGCCTCCAGTGATGCTGAAACCCATGTAAACCTTACCAATCACACCTATTTTAACCTGGGAGGATTCCGGTCAGAAATTTACGACCATCACCTTCAAATGTACTCAGACTTATACCTTGACATGGATCAGGACAATATCCCCACAGGAAGGCTGTTGCCCACCGGTGACTCGCTTCTGGACTTTTGCCATGAAAAGTTGCTGGAAGCAGCGGTAAAAGACACCCCGGGCGGACTCGACCACTGCTTTGTGTTAAGCCGGGCACGAAACTTTGCCAGGCCGGTGGCATGGCTGAGCCACAAACCAACCGGAAGAAAGGTTACTGTTTATACCAGTCAACCGTCTATACAGGTGTATTCGGGAAATTCTCTCACCGGCGAACTTACCGGTCACAATGGAGCAAAATACAGTAAACATTCGGCCATCTGCTTAGAAACACAGCACTATCCCGACAGCCCCAACCATCCGGAGTTCCCCTCTACCCTGCTCAAAGCGGGAGATAAGTACGAATACGAAGCAAAATTTGTATTTGAAATCCTCAGGGAGTAGATTGCCTGGTGACGATTTTCACACAGGGAAGTATCAGCGTGATGGGTTGCAACACCATATATTAAATGGCGTCGTTATTATTCTGCTCCGGGCACAATTCGGGTTATCCCCGGAGGATAAGGTTTGTCGATGGTATCGAGTATGAGTCTGTAATGCTCAGGGTTGGACACAAAATCGAGATGATTAATATCGAGCAGTAAAACCTTAAAGTGGGGCATTTGCCTCAGGTACTCAAAATAGCTGGACTGGATGCTTTCCAGGTATTCATCAGGGATTTTTTGCTCATAATCTCTTCCTCTTTTCTTTATGTTGCTTTGCAGCCTTTCAGTATTAACAAACAAATGGACCAGCAAATCGGGTTTCGGCAGATTGGCATTCATTATAGTAAAGAGTTTGTAGAAAAGCTGGTATTCATCCTCATTAAGGGTTTTGCGGGCAAAAATCACTGATTTATTGAGGAAGTAATCAGAAATGGTAAAGTCAGAGAATAGCTCCTGGCGGGGCAGTTCGGTGATGAGCTGCTGGTATCGTTCTGCCAGGAAGGATAGTTCAACAGGGAATGCATATCTTTCCTGATTTTCATAGAAGCGGGCCAGGAAAGGATTGTCTTCAAATTGCTCCAGGATCAGTCTGCCATTGAAATCGGAAGCGATCATCTTTGCCAGGGTGGTTTTCCCGGCACCAATATTTCCTTCTATGGCGATATAATTGTATTGCATCAGGCAGAAATTGGATAAATGGAAATATCAGACACAACGAAAACCCGCTGTTGATCGGGTGAAGATTCCTTAAGGCGGGAAATGGTTTGTTTCAATACAGGGTGCACAAATTCGGGAGAAACATCAGCCATAGGCACTAAAGCGAAATTTCTCAGATGCATCCTGGGGTGAGGAATAGTAAGATGATCGGAGTCCAGGATGCAGTTATTATAAAATAAGATGTCTATATCAATAATTCTGGATGCATACCCTTTCCCGTTTCTGGTTCTTCCCAAAACAGATTCTATTTCCAGCAATATATCCAGAAGGGGTTCCGGTGCAAGAGGAGACTTGAGTAACAGCACCTGGTTGTAAAACAAATCATCTGCATCAAAACCCCAGGGTTCGGTTTGATAAAGGGGTGACTGAGCCATAATGTCTCCTGCCCTTTCCCCGATAAGCAACCTGGCGCGAATAAAAGTTTCCTTTACATCGCCCTGGTTTCCCCCCAATAAGATATATACCTGGTTTGTCATTATGCTGTATAAAGGATTTAAAAACCGAATGCAATTCCACCCGTTAGGGTGGGGCAAAATTCAACAAAAAAAACGGTTTGACAAAAACTAAGATCTTGTTTTTTTGTTGGGCTGTAATTGTAGGCCATTTGAATCGTCTAATCATGAGAAACTTTACACCTAAAGCTCTTAAAAATACATACAACCCATACATTTAAAATTTACTATAAACCACTTCGTTATGAAACAATTTTTCAAATTTCTGCTTGCCTCTATGGTTGGGGTTTTTCTAACCCTTCTTATTGTATTCTTCATTTTCTTTGGCATCATAGCCTCCCTGGGCAAATCGGACCCAAAACCTGTGGCCAAAAACTCTGTTTATCATCTTGAACTCAACAGTGAGATCATTGACCGTAGTTCAGACAATCCTCTGGACAATTTTAACTTTATGTCACTTAGTTCCACCAAAACCATTGGGTTGAATGATTTGCTGAAAAACATCAGAAAAGCAAAACTGGACGAAAACATTGAAGGCATATTTCTGGATTTAAGCTTTACAATGGCCGGCTGGGCAAGCATGTATGAAATCAGAAATGAACTGCTGGATTTTAAAGAAAGCGGCAAATTTATTATTGCTTATGCCGATTATATGACACAGGGAGCTTATTACCTGGCTTCTGTAGCCGATGAGGTGTATTTGAACCCGCAGGGAATTATCGATTTCAGGGGACTGAATGCAGAGGTGGTTTTTTTGAAAAACATGCTGGAGAAGATCGGTGTTGAGATGCAGGTTATCCGCTACGGTAAATTCAAAAGCGCGGGAGAGCCTTTTTTCAGAGAAAATCTCAGTGCCGAAAACCGGGAGCAGATGCAATCTTATCTAAGTTCTATGTGGAATACCGTCATAAAAGATATTTCTGAACAACGCAACATGACTGTCAATGAACTTACCAGCATAGCAGATTCCTTCCAGACCCGCACTCCTGAAGGAGCGCTGGAAGCAGGAATGATTGATGGTATTGCTTTCCGGGATGAAATTATGGACAACCTGAAGTCAAGGTTAGAACTGGAAGATAAGAAGGAAGTAAACCTTGTGAACTTCGCTCAGTACAACAAAGCACCCCTGCCAGACAGCATGTTGCCCATAGGCAAGAGAGACAAAATTGCCGTTATATACGGCTACGGCAATATTGTAATGGAGTCCCAAAATGACCTGTCCATGGGTGCTGACCGCATATCCAAAGCCCTTCGCACTGCCAGAAAAGACACTACGGTAAAAGCCATTGTTTTCAGGGTCAATTCTCCCGGAGGCAGTGCCCTGGCTTCTGAAATTATGCTCAGGGAAGTAATGCTTGCTGTGGATGAAAAACCCGTGGTGGTAAGCATGGGAGATCTGGCTGCCAGCGGTGGCTATTATGTGGCATGCTATGCCAGCAAAATCATAGCCAATCCCAATACGATAACCGGCTCCATCGGAGTGTTTGGCATAGTACCCAACATGAAAGAGATGTTTAATGACAAACTGGGAATCACTTTTGACAATGTTAAGACCAACGAACTGGCAGATTTGGGTTCTGTAAGCCGCCCGCTTAACAGAACAGAAAAACAAATCATCCAGGGACAAATTGACCGTATCTATGAAACTTTCATCCATCACGTAGCTGAAGGAAGAGGGCTTCCGGTAGCAGCTGTTGACAGCATTGCTCAGGGACGTGTATGGAGCGGTGTTGACGCCAAAAGAATTGGCTTGATAGATGACTTCGGTGGTTTGAATTACGCCATTGAGCAGGCAGCTGAGCTTGCAGGAATAGAGAAGTACAGGATTGTTGAATATCCGGAACAAAAGCCCTTGTTTGAGCAGATTATGGAAGGTTTTGGTTCTGTAGAGGCAAGATTTATGAAAGCAAGACTGGGCAATGCTTATCCAATCTATCAAAAGATGCAGCAAGCCACAGAAAACTCAGGAATTCTGATGAGAATGCCCTATGATGTGCAGATTGATTAACAATCAAATAGAAACTGCAGATAATTAAAAAAGCGGTCATCCGGGTTTCCAGATGACCGCTTTAATTTTGGTTTTGGCAATTTACATTAAATGCGAAGTGTAAGGCTACACCTGCGGATACTTTTTCATAACGTCAACAGGCTTCATCAGCAAATCAACATATTGTGCCCTGCGGTAAGCAAATGGGTCTTTGGTATTTACTTTCGCAACTTTGCCCCTGAAATCATCAATAGAAGCAAACTTGTTTTTATCCATCCATTTTTCAAGGTCTCCAAGCATGGCAGTAATCTGAGGTATTTTGTTTTTATATACCGTGCTAACAATCTGAACGGCCTGAGCTCCGGCAAGCAGCATTCTGACAACATCCTCGCCCGTAAACACACCGGTATTGGCACAAATATCACCTTTGACCTGCTTGTACAGCAACCCTGCATAGCGAAGGGGTAATTTGTAATCTCCCAGTTGCGATAAATTAAAGGGGCTGTAAAGATCTTTCTTGTCAATATCTATATCCGGCTGAAACAGGCGGTTAAACAAAACAAATCCTTCCACTCCGGCTTTATCCATCTGGTTGACAATCTGCAGTGGGTTGGTGTAAAAGAAACTGAGTTTTACACTTACAGGTATCTTCACTTTAGCCTTTACTTCTTTAAGGATTTCCAGTTGTTCTTTTTCAATGTCCTCAGCACTCTGGTTTTTATCCTTTGGGTTGGCATAGAAATTCAACTCCAGTGCATCAATTCCTGTCTGTTCCATCTGTTGTGCATACTCAACCCATGTGGAATGGTTCACACAGTTCAAACTTCCGATAACCGGTATGCTGAGTGCTTTCTTCAGACTGGCAAGTTTGTCCAGGTGTTCTGTTGGTCCTGCATGTTCCAGATTGGGAAACAAGCTAACCATTTCTGCATTTCGTTCTGCATACTCACTCATCTCATCTTCCATCTGCAGGCTTTCAAGGTTGATTTGCTCCTCAAAGAGAGATTTAAAGACAATGGCCCCGATTCCGGCAGCTTCAATTTTTCTGGCCGTATCAAGGTCAAGGGTAAGGTTACAGGCTCCTAAAATCAAAGGATTTTTCAGTTCTAACCCCATATAGGTTGTTTTCAGTTTGGTCATAGCTTTTTTATTTTAAAATTAATTTTGGCATTTCGTTGCCTAAAAGTAAAAACTATTTGCGAAAACCACAAAATAAATCGACTAAATATGTCCTATTATTTATTAAAATTACATTGGTGGGTGAAGAGCTTCGACCACGCAGGCACGAAAAACATTGACTGTCATGCAGTTTTAACAATATCCGTGAGTCTTCAACCGCGATAAAAAGATTTACAGAACCGTCACCAGATCCAACTTGTTAATAAAAAACACCATTGGAAGTTCCTTTTTATTCCATTTGTTGTTATATTTAAACAAGCAATCAATAAAAGAGAAAAGCCATGACCCAAAAGACGCTAAGCGGGGAAGTTTTTCACCCCACCGAATGGACTTTAAACAAATCACTGGTAAAAGACAGAAAAGAATGGGATCGGAAGGCCGAAGAGGACTATACAGGCTTCTGGGAAGAGTTTGCCAGAGAACTGCACTGGTTCAAACCCTGGGATAAAGTACTGGATGACAGCTCAAAACCATTCTACAAATGGTTTACAGGCGGAGAGACCAACATTTCCTACAATTGCCTTGACCGCCATTTGAAAACCTTCCGGCGCAACAAACTTGCCCTGATATGGGAAAGTGAAGACGGCAAAACCGAAACCATGTCTTACTTCCGGCTGCACCAGGAAACCTGCAGGTTTGCCAATGTATTGAAAAGCATGGGTGTGAAAAAAGGGGATCGTGTTACCATTTACATGGGACGCATCCCAGAAATTGTAACCGCCATGCTTGCCTGCGCCCGCATAGGAGCTGTTCATTCGGTAGTATACGGCGGCTTTTCGGTGGAATCCCTCACTGAAAGATTAGAAGACAGCCAGTCGAGGGTTTTGGTGGTGGCCGACGGGGCTTACCAGCGGGGGAAAGTCGTTCCGCTGAAACAAATTGCAGACGAAGCTTTGCAGCGGGCAGGCACAGTAGAGCATGTAATCGTTGTGAAGAGAACCAAGGAAGAAGTTTTCATGCAGCCGGGCCGCGACATGTGGTATCATGAGCTGGTGCAGTTTCCGGTGGCCAACAATACCTGCCAGCTGGAAATCATGGATTCGGAAGACCCGCTGTTTATACTTTACACCTCCGGCACCACAGGCAAACCCAAAGCGATACTGCACACCCATGGGGGTTATATGGTAGGAACCTACGTTACCACCCGGTATTATCTGGATTTGCAGGAGGAAGACCGCATCTGGTGCACTGCCGACCCGGGCTGGATAACCGGGCACAGCTATATTGTATATGGTCCGCTACTCAATGGCGGCACCATTTTTATGTACGAAGGGGCACCCTTTCACCCCTACCCCAACCGCTGGTGGCAGATGATTGAGAAATACGGCATCAATATCCTCTACACAGCACCCACAGCCATTCGTGGTTTTATGCGCTTTGGCGACAGCTGGGTAAACCGCCACAACCTTTCTTCTCTGAGGATCCTGGGTTCGGTAGGCGAACCCATCAACCCAGAAGCCTGGAGATGGTATCACAAAGTAATCGGTAAAGAACGCTGCCCCATCATTGATACCTGGTGGCAAACAGAAACCGGCATGCACCTGATTGCACCTTTCCCGTCAGAACCTTTGAAGCCCGGCTCGGGTGGCAAACCCTTTCCGGGAATAAAGATGGAGGTAGTGGATGAGAATGGCAAACCCGTTAAGGCAAACCAGGAGGGTTTCCTTGTAATTAAAACCCCCTGGCCTGCCATGGTGCGCACCCTCTTTAACGACGATGAAAGGTTTGTGGAACAATACTGGTCAAAATTCAAGGGGATGTACCTTACAGGCGATAGTGCCCGGATAGATGAAGATGGATATATCTGGATCATCGGCCGGGTGGATGATGTGATCAAAGTTTCGGGCTACAGGTTGGGCTCTGCCGATATTGAAAGTGCCTGTGTGAGCCATCCTGCGGTAGCAGAAGCCGCTGCCATTGGCATCCCGCATAAACTCAAAGGGAATGCCATCAGTGCTTTCGTGATATTAAGAGACGGTCATAAGCCCTCGCAACAGCTCATTGAAGATCTCAGAGCCCACATCGCCCATGAGGTAGGCCCTATTGCCAAACCGGAAAAGATTGAATTTGTGGACAAGCTGCCCAAAACCCGCAGTGGTAAAATCATGCGCAGGGTGTTGAAAGCCCAGGCACTGGGAGTGGATCCGGGGAATATTTCTACGCTGGAGGATTAAGATTGCGATCGTTTTGTGGATGGCAACCCTGTTATTTGCCAAAAGCTTAAATTTGTATCTTTGCTTTCAATTGTATCCACAACGAATTCTGCCTCCTCCATGATATTCAGACTCCTTTTCCTTTTTTTTCTGGCCCTGGCTTCCTGCGTAAAACCCTACTCCGGCCCTATAGAGGCTGAGGACCTGATCCTGCTGGCCACTTACGATCTGGACATTGTGGGGCCTTCGGGCCTGAGCAGGAGCAACGTTCCCGACCACTTTTATACCGTATCGGACAACTCCGGCAACATTTACCTCATCAACAAGGAAGGAGAGATTTTGCTCACCCTGCCCATCAACGGCGATGACCTGGAAGGAATTGAGTTTGTGGAAGAAACCCTTTCGCTATATGTGCTGGAAGAGCAATTGCGACAGGTATTGAGAGTTACCCTGGGTGGCCAGGTCACAGACACGTTTCAGCTGGACATTCCCATTCAGAATCTTAACGATGGTCCCGAAGGGATCGCATACAACCCCAACAAGGAGCATTTTTACATCGTAAACGAAAAGAACCCTGCTATGCTTTACGTTTATGATACCAGTTTTCAGCTGCTTGAAGAACATCCGCTGAAATTTGCCAAAGATTACTCATCGGCAGATTATGATCCCATCCACAACCATTTGTGGATTCTCAGCGAGGAAAGCAAAGTGCTTGCACGGTGCAATTTGCAGGGCAAACCCGAAAAAGTCTACAATACCGGAGTCCCCGATGGTGAAGGTGTGGTGGTGGATGTGGAAAATGGGTTCATTTATATTGTGTGTGATGACACTTCCCGTTTGTTTATTTTCCAACTGCCTGAATAAAACTGATTCCTTTTACCTACTTCAAAGTATAATCTATTGGACCGACACAACGGG
Organism: Bacteroidota bacterium; assembly: GCA_007694165.1. Classification (GTDB taxonomy): domain Bacteria; phylum Bacteroidota; class Bacteroidia; order Bacteroidales; family UBA7960; genus SKVR01. The sequence continues at coordinate 4,158 of RECE01000345.1, read as the reverse complement.
CCTAAGCGGACTTCAACTTGTTCGTTAACAAGGTTAAAACAAAAAAAATGAATAACTTTGGAGTATAGAAAAGCATTCATTGCATGCAAAAAAAGAACATGTGACTGTCATGCCCGATGATTTTATCGCATCCACAAATCTTCAGGGTTACATGGACGTAATCATATAAAAAATCAGTAATATGAAAGTACTTGTTGATGTAAAAGATAATAAAGGAGATTTTATATTGGAATTGCTTAATAATTTCTCCTTTGTGAAAGCTAAACCGATTTCTCCGGCGAAAGCACAGTTACTTGAAGACATTAAGGAAGCTGTGGAAAATCTTAATCTGGTAAAACAAGGTAAGCTTAAAGCACGTCCCGCAAAAGACCTGCTCAATGAGTTATAATGTTGTCGCTATACCACCATTTGACAGGCAGCTTAAACGGCTGGCAAAGAAATTCGCTTCCCTGAAAGATGAATATGCTGATTTAGTTGAGAGCCTGGAAAAAAACCCAGTACAAGGCAATCCAATGACTAGAAACTGTTTCAAAATCCGGGTTGCCATAAAATCTAAAGGAAAAGGAAAGTCTGGTGGTGTAAGGGTTATTGTTCATGTTCAGGTGATTGAAAACAATGTTTTCCTGCTGGCTATTTACGATAAATCGGAGCAGGAAGACATTACTGACAAAGAGATTAAATATTTACTATCTTTTGTTGATTAAAAAAGGGGTTGTAAAATAAGGGACAAATGGTCTTTGAGCCTGTAGATACGACATCTGGTTATTAGTCAGATACCCGCTTCGACAGGTGTACAGTGAGCCAGTCGAACTGCTCAGCGTAAGCGAACAGATAACAACCGGCTTCTGAGATAACCTCTTTTGCCTTATTCTGACTTCTTATAAATCAGCTCTGGTTCCTTGATATGCCTATTAAAACCTGAATTGCTATTGATTGGTTTAGAAAGGCTGAAAACCGAGATTCAATGACCATAACCTGATTATACTCTTGTAAAACCAGGATACATCCCATGGAAAAACCAAGCAAAGAAAAACAACCGGAAGCACGATTTGAGTTTCGCTCTTTCGGACAGGGTTTTCAGCCTGTTCACCAGCGCATGGCGGCTTTGTCACAACCTGTTCCCAAAGAATTCCAAAGACGTGTTTCCCGCGAAATCTATATTGTTTCACCTTCAACCGATTCTTTTAATTGCAAGATCAGAGATAAAAAAGCCGACATCAAAAAATTGCTGCGTACCGAAGAGGGTCTCGAACAATGGAATGTGTATCTTAAGGAGCAATTCCCTTTGAGCGGTGAAACCATTGAAGAGAGAATTTTTCCCGTTTTGCTGCCCCATCCCCCTGTTGTAGAAAAAAGAAAGTATTCCCCGGATGCATTCATTGAATTGCTCAGAGAAACTACCAAATTACTGACAGTCCGGGTAAAAAAAGAACGTTTCGGATACATGATAAACGATGCAATCTGTGAGTTTGGCAATGTATGGATAAACGGGGCCAGGGTGGAAACTGTAAGTGCAGAGTCAACAAATAAAAATGATGTGTTGCAGGTCTTATCAGAATTGGGGATAACTGATTGGGAAAACATCAATTACCTTCAGGCCATAAAAAGGGTAACGGGGTTATCAGACAAAACATTGATGAATGATTAAAAGATGAACTAATATGATGGAAATAGAAAGAAAGTTTCGGGTAAAAGGAGATTTTAAGAAAGATGCTCATGACCAGTTTCGCATCAGCCAGGGGTATCTTTCATCGGACCCTTCACGAACCGTAAGAGTCAGGATAAAAGGAGAAAGAGCGTATCTCACCATAAAAGGAAGCAGCAGTGCATCGGGCGCCAGCCGTTTTGAATGGGAAAAAGAGATATCGGTTGCCGATGCGCAGGAGCTGCTGAAGATTTGCGAACCGGGCATCATCGACAAAACCCGCTTCCTGGTTGATTTCAAAGGCCACACCTTTGAAGTGGATGAATTTTATGGTGATAATGAAGGGCTGGTGGTGGCAGAAATAGAGCTGGAATCCGAAGAAGAAGCATTTGAAAAACCTGACTGGCTGGGAGAAGAAGTGACCGGAGATAACAAATACTACAATGCCATGCTGAAACAGAATCCCTTTAAAAACTGGGAGTAAAGGGTTTAAGATGTTGAAGTATACAATCGTAGAATCATTTTATGACCACAGTAGCATCATTGAAAATTACAGATGTAACAACCTGTTTTGCATATAATACCTATCTTTGTATCAAATAGAACCTGACTAAAATTTGTTTTGAATCAATTTATTCACAGATGAAAAAAACACCCTACCTTCAATTGACCATGGCCTTTCTTGGCCTTTTGATGCTTTCCCTGCCTGTTTCGGCCCAACAGAGCCTTATCCACTTCTGGTATTTCGACGGAAGCATTCCCAACAACCTCCCTCTCGAAGAGCTGGAGGCAACTTACACCCTTGGTGAGGAAACGGTAAAAATCGAGTATCAGTCTGCCCTTGAAGGTTACCCCTTCGACAATGAACATCCCAACTGGCGCAAGGCATCCATGGAAAGGCGCAATGCCCCCACCCCAATCAACTACCGACCTGTGGCCAACCAGGGTTTACCCTACGATGCATCGGCCATGAGAGGGATTCAGATCAAACAGCCCTTTTCCGGCGATGGTGGTGAGAATACCATGATTTTCCATCTGCCCACTTCGGGCTACAAGGATATTGTTTTCAGTTTTGCTGCCATCGATGAAGGAGCTGCCGATGCACTCGTGCTTGACTACGCCCACAATGATGGCACACCCCAATGGACAGAAGCCGGACTGGCCTCCACCGTTTTTCCGCTGGAAGATAGCTATACCTTATTCACCATCGATTTTTCTACCCAGGGAAACGATATTGAAGAAGCCAACGACAATCCCCATTTTAAAATCCGGATACGGTTCCAGGGAGAAGACTTGGATACTGATGAAGGAGATCGGGTTACTTTCAACAACTTCAGCCTGGATGCCACACCCCTGGAAGACACTAACCTTCCTCCCTTTGTTGCCCAGCCGCTGGAGCTTGAAAAATTGACAGAGTCATTGCAGGTCACTACCTTTGATTTGAATGATGTGTTTACCGACCCCGACGATGACCCGCTTACTTTTACCGCTGTGAGCAATCGGCCTGAATTCGTGCAGGTACAGTTAGACGGCAGCATTCTCAGCCTGACCCCACTGCTGAGAGGTGATGCAGAAATTACCCTCACGGCTGATGACGGTGAAAATCCGGAAGTGACACACACTTTCCGCGCACTGGTGTATCCTGCAGCCTTCGACATGGGACAGGGCGATTTTGTTTTCAACCAGTGGAGCAACAATCAGCCCGAATACACTTATCCCGAAAACATGTTGTTTCTCCAGGCTGACATCAGCGACCCTTTCCTGGATTATGATTTGCTTTACCCCTATTACATTCCCCACGACGATTACCATGCAGATGATCAGGAAACCATCGGATTCCCTTACAACAATACCGGACGTACCCGCATCAACGGACTGGGTGCCGGAGGGGTAACCTTTATCAACACCGGAAGAGACCGTGACCTGGGAGGTGCACTTGTTGCTCTGAATACAGCCGGACAAAGCAAGTTAACGCTGAGCTTTGTAGCCGGCACCATGCTGCAAAACAGCAGGTTGTATGCCTTCAGGGTTCAATACCGGATTGGCACCGAAGGCCCATTCAGCAATCTGCTTGTAAATGGTGTACCGCTTGAATATGTTGCCTCCGTCGACGGAGATTTGGTAAGTTTCCAAAACATTGAAATTCCGCAGCAACTGCTTGGACACGATTATGTGCAGCTTTTGTGGCGCTACTACCTCCACAGTGGCGATAGTGGTCCCCGCTCCATGTTAAGGCTGGATGATATTGAGATAACCATTCCGGTAAATACAGATGATTTGCTGCAATCGACACTACAAGTTTACGCCACCAACCGCACCATTTATATTAACACCCCGGAATTGGATAAGGCCAGCGTAGTGATCTATAACACCATGGGACAGAAAATTTTGTCCAAAACCCTTTCAGGACAAACCCTGCATACCATCGATGCTTCCTTTGCTCCCGGCATTTATATTGTGAATATAGAGTCAGGGCAGCAGCGCTTTAGTAAAAAGGTGGTGGTGGAATAAAA
>RECE01000315.1 GCA_007694165.1 Bacteroidota bacterium | reverse complement strand
ATACTTTACACCACCTTAGCTCTCGTTTTCGGGAATGTTTTATTATCTTCGCTATTATTTTTTTGTTTAACAACCAAAACCTGATTTATGAAAAGAATACTAATGCTTTTGCTGCTTCCCGCTTTCATGGCGTGTACAGCAACAGATAAAGATGTAACGAATGTTAAGATCATTACAGAAAATGCCACTTTTGAAGAGGCGGAACTGGCATATTTTACTGACTTCCTTACCCGAAGCAGAGAGTCTGTTAAAGCAACCCGGCAGGATGACGGCACTTTCTCTTTTGAAATTCTACCCAACTACCCGGTTATAGCCAATATTACCCTGGGCGACAAAAGGATGAATGTTTTCCTGGATAAGAGCAGCAATTTGCAAATCATGGCAGATATGGACGACCTTGAGAATAGTGTGGTTTTTGAAGGAAGCCTTGCCAATGAAAATAAATTTTTAAGGTTGTACAGCCGTGAATATGAACCCACATATAATCGTCAGGTTTTCATGGGTATGATGCGTGAGTCTCAACCCGATGATTTTACAGCATTTGCAAACAATGCCATTGAGGATGTAATGGGTACAATGGCAGAATTTCACGCCAGCAATCCCCTGAGCAATTCCTTCCGCGAGTATTTCTCAACAGACTTTCAATACCAGGTATATGGTTACCAGTTGATGTATCCCATGTATCTTGACTTTTTCTTTGACGAAGACGATTTGCCTGAAATTCCGGAAAATTACTTTTCTTTCCTGGATGACGCAACAGACTTCTCCAGAGAGAAGCTGATGGTTGCCAGTTGTGCTTCGTTTCATTCTACGTATATTCAGTATTATCTCAGTGAGCAAAGTGAGAGGGTACCCGAGGGGATTACCTATCCTGAAATGATACAGTGGGTTGCCGGCGATGCTTTTGAAGGAGATGCCAGAAGCTATACCGAAGCATTTGCCATCAATTTCAAGTTCAATCACGGCGATTTTCATGCTGCAGTAGAGGATTATGAAGCCTTTAAGGTTTCCAATGACTGGGAGCTTCTCAACGAATTGCTTGCCACTACTTATAACAATGCCTCCAGGGTAGCCCCGGGAGTAGTTGCCCCCGAAATTGCCCTCACCGACATCAATGGCAATGAAGTAGCCCTGAGCGACTTCAGAGGCAAAGTGGTTTACCTGGATTTCTGGGCCAGCTGGTGCGGACCCTGTATGCGCGAGGTACCCTATGCCAAAGAACTTAAGCAAAGATTTGAAGGAGAAGAAGACCTTGTGTTTCTTTATGTTTCAGTAGATGATGATGAGCAGGCCTGGAGAAGAACCGTTGAACAGCAGCAGATTCAGGGTGTTCACCTCAATGTAAAAGGGATGCGTCATGAAGTGGCACAAAGCTACAATGTGCAGGGAGTTCCTTCCTTCTTCCTGATTGACCGCGATGGGGTTATTCACAACAACAACCCCAGCAGACCTTCCGGAGAAACCATTGACGAAGAACTGAGATCACTGCTTTAGGCAACCCTCTCTCCCAGAAATTAAATATTGCTTCAATCCGGCATATATGAGTGCATGCCTGGGGTTGAAGCAATATTGTTTTCAGTAAGGCGTTTGCATGCTAACGGGCAACAGTACTTTACCAATTAACAACTGATTTGACTATTAACGGAAATTCATTTGGTAAAAAGCCCTGTTCTTTCCCCAAAATTTTGTTTTTTTGCACTTTATTTTGCTTCTAAAAAATAGTATCATGACCCAGACAAGAGTTAGAGTGAGATTTGCCCCCAGTCCAACGGGGCCTTTGCATATTGGAGGAGTTCGTACAGCATTGTACAATTATCTGTTTGCCAGAAAACATGGTGGCGACTTTTTATTGCGTATAGAAGATACCGATCAGGCGCGTTATGTGCCCGGAGCGGAAGAATATATTATGGAGTCTTTGAGATGGTGCGGTATTGAATGGGATGAAGGGGTTGGCAAAGAAGGCCCCCATGCACCCTATCGCCAGAGTGAGCGTAAGTTGCTCTACAGGCAATATGCCCTGCAGCTTATTGAAAGCGGACATGCTTATTATGCCTTCGATACTCCTGAAGATCTGGAGAATATGCGAAAAAAACTTGAATCGGAAAAGGGCAATGCCCAGTATGATGCACATACCCGGGGAGGGATGAAAAACTCTCTCACCCTGTCAGAACAGGAAACAAAAGAATTGCTGGATTCAGGAGTTCATTATGTGGTTCGTTTTAAAATGCCGGAAAACGAAGACATTGTAATGAATGATTTGATCAGGGGCTCCGTAAAAGTAAACAGTGGATTGATTGATGATAAAGTGCTTTTCAAAAGCGATGGTATGCCAACTTATCACCTGGCCAATGTAGTGGATGACTACCTGATGGAAATATCGCATGTTATCAGGGGTGAAGAATGGTTGCCTTCCTTGCCGTTGCACGTGATGTTGTACCGCAGCCTGGGCTGGACGGACAGCATGCCCGAATTTGCCCACCTGCCTTTGCTGCTTAAACCCGACGGAAACGGAAAACTCAGCAAAAGGGATGGCGACAGGCTTGGTTTTCCTGTTTTCCCACTCATGTGGAATGATCCCAAGAGCGGAGAAACATCATCAGGATACCGTGAATCGGGATACTTTGCCGATGCTTTTGTTAATATGCTGGCCTTTTTAGGCTGGAATCCCGGTACAGAGCAGGAGTTGTTCAGCATGGATGAACTTGTTCAGGCTTTTACCCTGGAAAGGGTAGGCAAGTCGGGTTCTAAATTTGACCCGGCAAAAGCCACCTGGTTCAACCATCAGTACCTGCTGCACAAAGACAACCATGAGGTGGCGGAGATATTTGATGTTTTGCTCAAGGACAAAGGCATTCATCAACCTGCTGAAAAGGTCGAAAAGGTTGTATCCCTGGTAAAAGACAGGGTGAATTTCGTGCACGAAATATGGGATCAGGCATTTTTCTTTTTTGTTCCTCCGCAATCTTACGACGAAAAGACCGTTCAGAAAAAATGGAAAGAGGATACACCTTTAATCCTGGAAAATCTCGTTAAGGAATTGCGATCTCTTGAAGACTTCAGTGTTACCGGCCTTGAAAAGGCGCTCCATGATTATATGGAAAACCATCAGGTGGGTGCAGGTAAGCTAATGATTGCCTTGCGGTTATCACTGGTGGGAGCAGGAATGGGACCCGATCTGAAAGAGATCATGGCATTCCTGGGTAAGGAAGAGGTGATTGCACGTATTGAGATGTCCGTGAAAACTATTGGATAATACCGTGTAATCCCCATTTATAATAGGTTTTCATTCTTTATCTTTGCCTTGCAAAAATATTTCAACAATGGCTAATACTTCAAAATTTCGTAAGGGTTTATTTCTGGCAGCATTGGTACTGGTTGCCCTTGTGGCCTATACCTTTTTTCACAATGACAATCAGCTTGCTCCTGAGGCAATTCAGGAGGAGGAAGAACCCGAAATTGTTATCCTTTACGATGTGTATGGGATTAACTACGAAAATTTCAAGGTAGATACCGGTGTGGTGAGAAATCGTCAGACCCTGGGACATATCCTGGCAGGGTATGAGTTAAGTCCACGGTTTATTGACCGCATTGTCACCGAGATGCGCGAGATTTTTGATCCCCGCAGAATCAGGGCGGGAAACTCTTTCCAGGCCTATCTTACCAACGATACCCTTGAAAGTCTTCAGTACTTTGTGTATGATATCTCTGCGATGGATTACCTGGTTTTTGATCTTTCCGATTCACTGCAAATCATCAGAGGGGAAAAGGAGGTTACTGCAGTGCCGGGTGCTGCCTCAGGAGTCATATATTCTTCCTTGTGGGCTACCCTTGCACAAAACAATCTTAATCCCGAGCTGGCCATAAAAATGTCGGAAATTCTGGCATGGGAAGTGGATTTTTATCGTATTCACCGGGGCGATAAGTTCAAGGTGGTCTATGAAGAGAATTTTGTTGGAGAACAATCGGTAGGTATTGGTCGTGTTGACGCAATTTATTTCGAACATCACGGACGTGAAATCCTGGGGTTCAAATTTGAAAAAGACACCGTATCGGGTTATTTTGGCCCGGATGGCGAAAACCTGCGTAAGGTTTTCCTTGCTGCTCCCATCAAGTTTGGACGCATATCCAGCGGCTTTTCCGCCAGTCGCCTTCACCCGGTGCTGGGAGTTCGCAGGCCGCATTACGGTACCGACTATGCTGCACCCACCGGTACGCCCATTTATGCTGTGGGTGATGGAGTGGTTACCGAAGCACGTTTTACCTCCGGCAACGGGAATTATGTGAGAATTCGTCACAACTCCGTATACGATACCCAGTACCTGCACATGTCGCGCTTTGCTGCCGGCATGAGGCCCGGAGTAAGGGTTAAGCAGGGTGATGTTATTGGGTATGTAGGTCAAACAGGTTTGGCAACAGGCCCTCATGTTTGCTTCCGGTTCTGGAAAAACGGGCAGCAGGTAGATCACCGACGCGAAGAATTTCCCAGTGCAGATCCGCTGCATGAAGACTTCTTTGATGAATTCCATGTCGTCAGAGACCACTTCATGGAAATTCTGCAGCAGGTACCTTTGGATGAGCAGATTGCTGCCCGCTAAAAGGTTGATGTTCCAACTTTGATGTTGAGTGAGAATTCTTTTGCGCGATAGTTGTCGGGGCTTTGGTAATATGCCGGTTAGTTATACTCTGGAATCAGGGGGCGGTCGAAATGCAAATCCGCCGGACGTAAATTGTAGGTTCCCGGGGGGTTGAACCTGAAACTGGATTGGCCATTGCCATTGGAGGCAGGATAGTATCCAAATGAGATTCTGATGGTACTGATATCCAGGTATTGATTATTGATCAACAGTCCGAATCCCACTACACTTTGAAAACCGGAATGCAGCAGATCATTGTGGTTTTCAGCAAGAAATCCTGCCCCAAAATAACTCATCACCCCCAGGTTGAAACCATGAAAGGATTTGGGGATATACGTTACATTCTCTAAATTAAGATAGAGCTTAGTTTTTCCGTAACGCTCCCTGTCATTAAAGCCGTATATGCCATTGGGAGAAGAAAGGGAAATTCTTTTTGCCGTTTTTCTGTTGATCCCATTGGTATAACCCCCATGAATAAAGGTCCGGTGGTAAGTTCCTCTGAAAGAATAAAGATTGCTGAACCAGGTTAGAGAAGTTTTAAAAACTCCATCGCTGAGGGTTCCTTTTTTTATATATCCTCCATATTGAACGCCGGAAGATATGTAGCCCAGTGTGCCCAGGTGGCGCGAAAACCCAAAGTTAACTGCTCCGTAAGAATGAAAAGGATTGCTGCCAAAGTCTCTTCCGCCTGTTAAGGCCAGCAGAAAGCCCTGGCTAATATCTTCTGTTTTTCCAAAATCATAAATAAACCTGTCGGTATAGTATTTTCTTGAGCTGTATCCAAGGCTCAGCAGGAGTAATTCCTGCTGGTGAAACAGCCGGAGTGAGTCGTGGAAAAAATGGGTATTGTCAGTAAATTCTTTTTTGAAGAAACCCATGCTTGCCACCAGCCGCTGGTGAGGACGCAGGTGTGGGTTGATTTGGTTTACTGCCAGTGAATGACTAATCCATGCCTCGTGAGCTCGATAGCTGATGGGGATCTTTTGTGTTCCTTCCTTGAAAATACTGACATGCTCCCAGTGTTTGTTCGTCCACTGGTGGTTGGTTCCCAGCGACCATGCAGCCTGTGGGTGAAAAAAATCCCGTATAAGGCTTATTTTCTGGTAGCTGCCCACCCGGGGTGTAGAATATTGATAGGTAAGTGTGGCATGCCTTCCCAGTAAGTTGTGGAGCGAAACAGAGTTGTTAAAACCTTGCAGGGAATCCGGGCCCAATGTATAACCCAAGGCCGCCTGATGCAAATAGCCGGCAATATTGTTGTTGTGCAGGGTAAGGTTTGGCTGCGAAAGTTTAAAATTGAATCCCGGAATCCAGGCCCAGTAGTCCTGAACATGCACCCAAACAATAACTTCCTCAGGAGCCAACGGGTCTCTTTCAATGAAAATGTGTGCATCCCTGATAGCTTTGTGTCCACGCAACAGCCTTTCCGATTGATAGGCCTGGTAGAGATTCAGCGAGTCCCCTTCCTGAAAGAGTAAAACCTTTCGGACTTGTGCCTCTTTAGAATCACTGTGAATTTTGTTGCCTGTTTGCTGAATCGCCTGAAAGGAGGACGTTTCGTTTTTGCTTTCACCCAGGGGGGGGACGTTGATGATATTAACTTCTCGGATCCGCAACCCTTCCAGACTTTTATGATTGTAGTGTCTGGTTTGCACGATTTTACCTTCACGGGATGCCTGAAGCTGCTTTTTGAGCAGGTCTTCGTATTGCTCCCGGGGCTCCGGATTTATTTGCCTGAAAAACCATTGTGCGTCCAGGTTCAGGGTAGTGCGCTGCAGGAGCTTAATCCAATAGGGTATGGAATCGTTGTGCGCAATAGTATCACCGTTGACGATTTGCGCAAACAGGGACTGATGTGGTAAAGCCAGGCAACATAACAGAAATGCGATCGGGATGCTCATGCTTAACCCTCGGCCGGGCTTGCAGGGCGAAGAAGACTTTTGCTTATGGTACCAGCATGCCATAATGTATCAGTTACTGAAAATTTGATTCGAAAGGACAAACAAGATTTTGCTCCTGTTTTGCAGCAGAATCCTTTGCTCCGTATTTTGACGCAACAATCAGATTTTTATTGCACTGTGTTTGCAATATGCTGCACGCAGAAAGTAAGATTGTTCGAAACAGGCTGATTGATTTACAACTTAGCTTTGGATTGCACCCCTTATTTTTACCAGCTTTTCCAATAGCGATTCCAGCTGATCCAGAGGCAGCATATTGGCGCCATCCGACTTTGCTTTGGCAGGTTCAGGGTGTGTTTCTATAAACAGACCATCAACTCCTGTGGCGATGCCTGCTTTGGCCATGGTTTCGATAAGATGGGGCAGGCCGCCGGTTACGCCGCTGGTTGTATTGGGTTTTTGAAGACTGTGGGTTACATCCAGTATCACGGGCACATCAAAATGCTGCATTACGGGAATACCCCTGAAATCCACCACCAGGTCACCATATCCGAAGGTAGTGCCTCTTTCTGTAGCCCATATATTGGGATTGCCCGCGTGTCGGACCTTCTCAATGGCAAACTGCATGGCCTCGGGAGCAAGAAACTGCCCCTTTTTTATATTGACTACTTTTCCTGTTTTGGCAGCCGCCTGCAGCAAGTCTGTTTGTCTGCACAAAAAGGCAGGTATCTGCAGCACATCTACGTAATGGGCCGCCTGAAAAGCTTCTTCGTGGGTATGAATATCGGTAAGCACAGGAATGTCGAACTGTTGGGCGATGCGTTGCATAATTGACAAGGCAAACTCGTCGCCCATCCCTGTAAAGCTATCCTGCCGGGAGCGGTTGGCCTTGCGGTAGGAGGACTTAAAAACATAGGGGATACCAAGTTTGTCGGTAATCCCTTTGATGGTTTCTGCAATTTCAAACCCCATGGTTTCATTTTCCAGCACACAGGGGCCGGCAATAAGGAAAAAGTTGTCCGTTTTCTTGCGGGTATTCTCTTGAATTTGTTCTAAGGTTGGATGCATGGTATAGGTTAAAAACAGATGATTTTGATTAGTCGAAGTGGATAGCCAGCCAGATACAGTGGGGATTGCTGGAAGTGTATACTACCCGGTGCTTTTGTCCTGCAGGAATAAGCAAGTAATCGCCGGCTGAAAGATCAATGGTATTGCCACCCTCCATTTCAAGCCTGGCCTTGCCCTGTATAAGTACGACCCATTCGTTTTTCTGCGCATCGTACCATTTGTTTTCCGGGGTTGTCTGCCCATTGCTGATGATTTTCTCCACATGGATATGCTGTCCCTTGCAGAGGGTTTCAAAAATCTCACTGTCTCCTCCCGGGAGCTCAGCAATTTGAAAAATGTTTTTTAGAATCATGGCCTGATTTATAAATAGTCGTCAATAATTCCTTTTCCCTGTCTCACAACCTCTATTGTACTTCCGGTGCAGTCGAGCACGGTGGATGGGATATTGCCTCCGTAACCTCCGTCGATAACCATATCCACCATATTGATGTTGTTTTCGTGGATAAGCTCAGGGTCAGTAGTATATTCCAGGATTTCGTCGTTGTCGTAGATGGAGGTGGAAATGATGGGATTGCCATATTCCTGCACCAGCCGCCGGATAATATTGTTGTCAGGAACCCTGATGCCGATGGTTTTTTTTCTGTTCTGGAAAATGCGTGGCACTTTGTTGCTGGCATTAAGAATAAAGGTAAAGGGGCCGGGAAGGACCTTCTTCATAAGTTTGTAAATATCCGTAGATATAGGTTTGGTGTAGTCGGATATATGGCTTAAATCGTTGCAGATAATGCTAAAGTTGGCCTTGTCTGCTTTTACCCCTTTTATCGCAGCCACTCTCTCAACAGCCTTGTGCTGCATTATATCGCAACCCATTGAATATACCGTGTCAGTAGGGTAAATGATAACCCCCCCGTTGCGCAGGCATTCCAAAACGGAATCTATTTTGCGGGGGTCCGGGTTGTCAGGGTAAATTTTCACTATCATATTGTTTCTGGTTTAGGTTTTGTGAACAATGCCTTGTGGGGGCGTTTTGTCCAACAATGAGAAATCCTGGTTTGTTGTTCTTATTGCTGATCTTGCTTCTTTTCGTTGAGCAATTTCTTTACCTTGTGTTCAAATATCACGCTCATGTTTTTTATTTCTTCAAACTTCCTGGTTTCACTGCTCTTTTGGTAGGCATTCATCAGGTTGTTGAGCATTCTCATAACAATGTCTGTATTGGTGCACGGGCTGTAATAGGCAGGTTTGGGCTCTTTTTTCAGTTGTTTGAGAAATACTTCCACATCCATGAAGGAAAAAACATTGCCTTTGCTGAATACATTGATATAAAAAAGGATGTTGTTGCCGCTGTACTCCATTGTATCGGGATTGAGAGAACTACCCGTATAGGCCAGCACAAAATGTTCGGGCATATTCACCCCCTTAACTGGGATGTCAAGGCTTTGGGCCACCAGCAGATAGATTATGCTCAAAGAGAGAGGGTTGCCTGTTTTGGATTCGAGTACTTTGTTAATATAGGAGTTCTCCGGTGAATGATAGTTTTCTGTATTTCCCCGAAAACCATGTAATTCATGAAAAACATAGTTGAATACCTTGATTTGCTCCAGTGCAGTTAGGTTGTCGTTTAACTCGAGCCATATGTCTTTTCTGATCCTGGATAACTCATATTCTATTTCACTTTCTTCAATCCCCGGATACTGATACCGCGCTACTATCAGGCAGCCTTCCAGCAAGTCTGTAGCACCACGCTCAATCCATTTTTCAAGATCGTGGCAAACTGCCTGGTACTGTATAGTGTGAATCAGTTCTTCAAATCGTTTCTGCAAATAGGGATCGGCTTGTTCCTCCCATGCATGCTCAAGAAAGGGAATGATCTCAGAGCCATAAGCTTCGATGCTGAGCGAGATATCTGCGAAGACAGCAGGATCAGGCTCATCCATCAGGCTGATGAGGGCTTCCATTTTTCTTATTTTATCTTCGTCGCGCATGTTGAAGTCTTGTGTTGAAAACGATTCACGAATGTAGGTTCTTTTTTATCTTCAGCCTGTTAACTTTTCCAGGGCATGCTGAATAAGTTTTTCCACCGATACTTTGTAATCCTTGCTATAGGTGCGGTTTACCCTGTTGGCGATAATGTCGCAGATGGTCAGGGTGTTGTGCCCAAGAATTTTGCCCAGTGCATAAATTGCAGAGGTTTCCATTTCAAAGTTGGTGATGGTATTTCCCTGGTGGGAGAAGTTTTCGATTCTTTCGTTGAGTTCCGGAAAAGCAAGAGGAATTCGAAGTTCCCTTCCTTGTGGGCCGTAAAACCCGGAAGCTGTTGCGGTAATTCCTTGTGTTAATCCTTCCGCTACCTTGGTCAGGAGTTTTTCGCTGGCTTTGATAATGTAGGGGTAGGGAAGCTTTTCGTTCCAACCCGTTTGTTTTATAAAGGCCTCGGCAAGCTCTTTTTCCAGGATGCTTTCGTCATATTGGTAGAAATTCAGCAAACCATCCAGCCCCAGCCCATAGGCAGAAGCAACAAAAGTATCCACTTCAATATCGGGCTGTAAAGCTCCTGAAGTACCCAGCCTGATGATGTCGAGAGAAGTATGGGTGTCTTTGGGGATGCGTTTTTCAAGGTCAATATTTACCGCTGCATCCAGTTCGTTGATGACAATGTCGATGTTATCGGTTCCAATGCCCGTGGAAAGTACCGTGATGCGTTTGTTGTTAAAAGTACCCGTGTGGGTTACAAACTCACGGTGCTGGGTTTTGAATTCGATATGATCAAAATATTTGGATATGGATGCTACGCGGTGCTGGTCTCCCACAACAATGACTGTGGGAGCCACATTTTCGGGTTTAAGTCCTATGTGGTATACGCTTCCGTCAGGGTTGAGTATCAGTTCGGATTCTTTAAAGTGCTTTTGCATATTTTCTTTTTTTATCTACCATTCAGAACTTTTGTTTGCTTCTTTTTTATTTTATAGCAAAAATATCAATTTATTCTAAAAATACCTAATTCATGCGTTATTCAGGACCTTGAATTTACTAAAAGATAAAACTATCTTTGCCTGTTTTATTCACTGAAATTCATAAATTACTCCCTTGCTACATATTACAGTGCTTTATCCTATGTTGCCCGGGCTGTTTTGCCGTTTTGTAACCATGTTTTACCGCTATGCTACCAGCAGCATTAAACCTGGGAATTGTAATCCATAACAGGAGCGTCAATGTATAGTGAGCTAAGGTTTTGGCGCTGCTTATTGACAATTAAAAGTTCATAAATCTAAAACTATCATGATTGAAATCATTACTATAGGAGATGAGTTGCTCATCGGGCAGGTTGTCAATACCAACGCTTCATGGATGGCAGAAGAGATAAATGGTGTGGGATGGTCTGTAAGGCAGATAACAAGTGTTTCCGACAATGCAGAGGAAATACGCCGAGCGCTGGAAGAGGCATCTTTGAGGGCGGATGTTGTTTTGATGACCGGTGGGCTTGGGCCTACCAAAGATGATATTACCAAAGATGTATTGTGCAACTATTTCTCTACCCGGCTGGTACTCCATGAGGCGGTGCTTCAGAATATTGAATCTTTTTTCCGCAGGAAAGGATTGCCTCTTACCGGGCTCAATCGCGACCAGGCGATGGTTCCGGAGTCGGCCCGGGTGATTGAAAACCCCATGGGTACCGCTCCCGGTCTGGCTTTTGAGAAAGATGGGAAGTTGTTTGTTGCCATGCCCGGGGTGCCTTACGAAATGAAGCATATCATGGAGGTTTTTGTGTTGCCGGAACTGGTAAAATCCTCTGATAGTCAGGTCATCGTTCACAAAACTATTCTTACCCAGGGAATTGGCGAGTCCTTTCTTGCCAAAATGATTGAAGACTGGGAAAACAGCCTGGCACCCGATATCAAGCTGGCCTATCTGCCTTCGCCGGGAATCGTGCGTTTGCGCCTGAGTATGAGAGGCACTGACAGAATGATGATGGAAGCGAAGATTGCAGAAAAAGTGGATGAGTTGCAAAAGCTGATCCCTGTCTACATATGGGGTGAAGGCAAGGAAACACTGGAAGAGAATGTGGGAAAACTGTTAAAGGAAAGGAACAAAACCCTTTCTACAGCAGAAAGTTGTACCGGAGGTCTTATTGCACATCGGATTACTTCGGTGCCGGGGAGTTCGGGTTGGTTTGCCGGAAGTGTCATAGCCTATGATAACCGCATAAAAATACAAATGCTTGCAGTAAATGCCGAAGTTCTTGAAATGCAAGGAGCCGTTAGCAAAGAGGTAGTGGAAGAAATGGCCTCAGGGGTGCAGAAAATTCTACAAACAGATTACGCCATAGCGGTGAGTGGCATTGCGGGACCTGATGGGGGAACGGATGAAAAACCTGTTGGGACTGTGTGGATTGCAGTGGCTGGCCCGCAAGGGGTGGTAAGCCGCAAGTTTCTGTTTGGAGACGAAAGAATGCGTAATATCCAGCGTAGTTCCACAGCTGCACTTGCCATGCTGAGGGAACAAATCCTGAATGTAAAATAAAAAGGGCCGGCAATTGCCGGCCCTTCGTTTAGTAGTGGCTAAACACAATCTAACTCACAACCAACTACTTCACAACATTTATCTTGCGTGTAATTACATCGTTGCTGGTTCTTACATTCAGGATATATGCTCCCTGTGGCAGGAAAGAAACATCAATGGTTTCATTGATCCATTCATTGCGGCTGCCAAGGTCGAGGCGCATTACCTGCTTACCTACAATATTGAAAATTTCAATTACCACATCAGAAGATGCATTGATTTGCGCTTCGATATTGATTCTGTCGCGGGTGGGGTTGGGGAAAATGTTGATTCCTTCAATGCCACCCAATACATCATTTACATTGGTTACCAGGGGCAGTTCTACCAAACCGCCTCCGTCAGCCAGGGCAACCCACAGACCAAATCCAGGTCCGTTGCTGTTGTTGGCGGGGTTGAGGAATCCGCTGGCTACTACTGTAATGGCTGCACCTTGCAGTCCGAGTGTCTCCAAAGGAGCACTGTAGGCTGCTACGGTAGTTTGTCCGTCTTCGGTACGCACTTCGAGTACATAATCAAGTGTACCTAAACTCAGGTAACCGGCGTAGTCTCCGTAACCGAATGCAAACAACTCACCTGCACCTACTCCTGTTTCCCATACACTTACTGTGGGAGCATCGGTAGCACCGTGGAATACCAGCACGTCGGTTTCATTGTTCTCCAAGGCGGCTTCTCTTGCACCGGCAAACGGAAACACTGTGAAGGGCTCCATCGGGCTGTAACCGCTGGCGCTTACGATACCATTGGCAATGATGATATAAGTTTCACCTTCATCAAAAGTAACTGTGATGTCGAAAACAGAACCTTCAATACCGGCACCGGCAGGAGCAATATCGATAGTAACCTCTACCTCGGCAGGAACATCCACAAAAGGAGTAGCGGTTCTGAAGTCGAAGGCAGGAACAAACATTTCACCGTTAACAAATACGTCTACACTTCCGGCAGCCATATCCGCGGCATTGTGAATAATCTGAGCGCGGGCAAATACCGGCTGTGGTTCTTCGTACAAGGGGAGTTCCAGTAAATCACCACCTGCAGCTGTTGCAACAAACAGACCGAAGGCAGGACCATTGCTGTTGTTGGCAGGGTTGAGGAAACCACTGGCTACTACAGTCAGTGCAGTGCCTTCAAGTTCGAGGGCTGCCAGGGGAACACTATAGGCTGCTACTACGGTTTCGCCGTCAGCGGTACGTACTTCCAGCACATAGTTAGCGGTAGGCAAGGACAGGTAAC
>RECE01000157.1 GCA_007694165.1 Bacteroidota bacterium | reverse complement strand
GCTCTCTTAAAAATAAATTCAGAATAACTGTTTACCCGGAGATCATTCAGCCATTGTTCTGATGTTTTTGGCAATGTTCTCAAAACGGAATTCTATATGTTTATTGATCGCAACTGATAGTCCAATAGTATAAATCTCATGCGTTTTCCCGAAAAATTAGCACATAAGCGATTGTTTCTGAGAAATTACCTGCTCTTTACGCTTGTATTGACAGGGCTGCAATTCTCTTTGCTCTACTTTCGATATGGTCACGACGTTTTACTGGCGTTCACAGATGCTTTCGTTTCAGTAATCCTGTTAAACACCCTGTTGTTAGGTTTAGGTTTTGTAGTGCGCTATGCCCGCAATCAAAAAGTGGACTCTTTCTTCAGCATTCGCAACAGTGTGGCTGCCGGTTTGCTGATTGTAATTACATGGTTATTCTTCTCAAGCATCATCCTGCAGTCAGTTTTTTATCATAAACAGGATTATCTTGAATTTTTGGCACAATCGCGTGAAATCAGGTTTGCCGCAGGTTTGTTTGTTGCCAGCCTTGTGTATCTTGCATTCTTTCTTGGTGTATATCAGCACTCCGTAAAAGAGGCGCTTATAAGAGAGAATGAGCTCAGAACCCTTGTTGAAACAACGGAACTGCAGGCCCTCAGAAATCAGTTGAACCCTCATTTTATTTACAACAGCCTCAATTCTATCAGTTCTCTTACTGTATACAGTCCCGAAAAGGCCCGGGAAATGCTGGGGTTACTCTCTGAGTTTCTCCGAATAGCCCTGAAAAAAGATACCATGCAGCTCACTAATTTTAGTGAGGAACTGCAAAATATTGAGTTGTATCTGAAAATTGAAAAGGTAAGATTTGAGGACAAACTGGAATGGGAGATTTTGAACAGTGCTGAATTTGCTGCTTGCCAAATCCCGGCCCTGGTTCTTCAGCCTCTTTTTGAAAATGCCGTTAAGCATGGTGTGCAGCAAAGCAGCCAAAAAGGGGTTGTAAGGCTTACGTGTAAAATGGTTGAAGATGATTTGTTGCTGACCCTTACCAATAAATACGATCAACAGTTTCAGCGATTCAAGGGAGAAGGTGTCGGACTGGAAAATGTAAGAAACCGAATGCGGTTAATTTACCAGAGAACCGGATTGCTAAAAGTAGAAGCGCAGGAAGGGGTGTTTGTTTGTAACCTTACCGTACCGCAAAAAAAGTAAAAGTGTAAAGAATATCTCAATATGGAGAATGCAATCAGAGTAATCATAATTGATGATGAAGCACCGGCCCGCAGGTTGCTGACAAGTTTTCTGGGTGCTTATGATGATATCGAAATAACAGGAGAATGCGCTGATGGATTTGAAGGGATAAAAAAAATCAATGAACTCAAGCCTGACCTGATTTTTCTTGATATACAAATGCCAAGAATCAACGGAGTGGAAATGCTCGAACTTCTGGACAGTGAAAAGCTACCTCTTACCATCTTCACAACTGCCTATGATGAGCATGCAGTGAAGTCGTTCGAGTTTAATACCTGCGACTATCTGCTGAAACCCATCAATGAAGCCAGGCTTCAAAAAGCCATCCAAAAAGCCAGGGTGCAGCTTCAGGCGCCATTAAATACTGCTGAGGGTTTGCAGGGAGTTAGAAATCTCATGGAGCAAGGCATCAGTGACACCTATCTCGACAGGTTGGTTATTCGTTCGGGAAATCACATCCATGTGGTACATTGCAATGAATTGATATGCCTGGAAGCCAGTGATGACTATGTGATAATTCATTCTGAAAAGGATCAGTGGTTGAAAAAACAAACCCTGAAATACTACGAAAATAAATTGGCACCCGATAACTTTGTCAGGGTACACAGATCTTTTATTATCAATTTGTCAGAAATCTCACGCATTGAGCCCTACTCCAAAGATGCCTATGTAGCAATAATGAGCAATGGTTTCAAGGCTGCAGTGAGCAAAGCCGGCTATGCGAAACTCAAGAAAACCATGAACTTCTGACCGGTTTTGGTTTTTACAGCAGTTAGATAAAGATGGTTAACGCTGTTATTCCTGTTGATGTCATATTTAATTTTTCCCACTAAAATTTATTTCAATTTTCTTCGTTAAAGTATCCAAAGCAAATACCGCAATAAAAACTAATTAAAATGGCAGGTTCAAACCATTAATAAAAATCATTACCTTTGCAAATTGTTTTGAACTGCTGTAACAATAAACATAAAACGGGCTATTATTCATGCTGAAGCTTACAATGAAAAGTAAATGGGTACTATTGATTGTACTCACCTTGTTGATTACCTCATGTAGCAAATATCAACGTCTTCTCAAAAGCGATGATGTTAATTTGAAAAAAGAAAAAGCTTACGAATATTACTACAAGGGAGACTATCATCGGGCTCTGGGCCTGATATCAGATATAATACCTGCTTTCAGGGGCACAGTGCACGCCGAGCAACTTAACTATTATTTCGCCATGGCGCATTATAAGCAAGGAGATTATATTCTTGCAGCACACTATTTCAAAACTTTTACACAGGGATTTCCCAGAAGTGAGCATGCAGAAGAATTTCTTTTCATGAGTGCCTATTGTAAATACCTGCTTTCCCCGCGTGCAAGTCTCGATCAGACCGATACCCGTGAGGCCATAAGCGAGCTGCAGTCTTTTATCAACAGGTATCCGAGGAGTGAAAGGGTAGAGGAGGCAAATATTCTTATTGATGAACTGAGAGAAAAACTGGAAGAAAAGGCTTTTCAGTCGGCAAAACTCTATTTCAACATACGTGACTATATGGCCGCAGTGACCTCTTTCAACAACGTTATCAGAGATTTTCCTGATACCCAATACAGGGAAGAGTCCTTGTTTTATATTATCAGATCCCATTTCCTTTTTGCTGAAAACAGTATTCAGGTCCGCCAGCTGGAAAGATATCAGAAAGTACTTCAGGCGCACAGAAGACTTGCCAATCGATTTCCCGACAGTGAATTTATGACCGATGCCGACCGCATGCTGGCCAGATCGAAAGAACGAATAGCTGAGCTGGAAGAAATTGCAGCTGCGCAAACCCAGGACAATTAAAAAAACAAAACGATTTTACTTAAAGTTTAATATTTCAAACTATGGAAGCCAAGAAGGTAAAAACAGATAACAATACAGTAACCCGCGACTTAAGAAATTTTGACCTTGAAACCCAAAATATTTACCAGTCAGTGGTTATTGCTTCCAAAAGAGCTAATCAGATTGCCCTTGAAATGAAGGAAGAACTCAACAGCAAGTTGTCCGAATTTGCTACTTCTACTGACAACCTTGAAGAAGTCTTTGAAAACCGCGAGCAAATTGAAATTGCCCGTCACTATGAGCAACTTCCCAAACCTACTCTTGTAGCGATATCTGAGTTTCTCAACGATAAGATTTATTCCAGAATTCCGGAAAGAGACTAAAAAACTGCTTTCTTACCAGGGCAATTGCACAGTGCAACAATCGGATGGTTATGCTTCAGGGAAAAAGAATAATTATAGGTATAAGTGGCGGTATAGCTGCTTATAAAAGTTTGATTCTTATCCGGCTTTTTAAAAAAGCCGGAGCTGAAGTGCGGGTTGTTACCACCGAAAATGCTTTGTGGTTTGTTACCAGGGTCAGCCTTGAGTCTCTCTCCCAGAACAAAATTTATGATAAAGTTTTCGGCCCGGAGAATGATTATACTACCGAACACATCAGCCTGACCGACTGGGCTGATTGTGTCGTTGTTGCCCCCGCAACGGCCAATGTTATTGGCAAACTTGCCAATGGGATTGCCGATGATGCCCTTTCTACTTCACTCATTGCATTTGACAAGAAGATATTCATTGCACCTGCCATGAACTGCAAAATGTTTGATCATTTCGCTGTTCAGCGCAACCTGTCCTTCTTAAAGGAAAACGATATAGAAATCGTGGAACCTGCAAGTGGATATCTTGCCTGTGGGTATGAAGGCAAAGGCAGAATGGAGGAACCCGAAGAGATTTTCGCGAGGGTGCAACATTTTTTTTCCGCTCAGGATGGTGCTCTCAAAGGAAAAAAAGTGCTCATTACAGCTGGCCCCACCCATGAACCCATTGACCCGGTAAGATTCGTAGGCAACTATTCTACCGGAAAAATGGGCTTTGCCATTGCCAGCGAGCTGGCTCAAAGAGGCGCAGAAGTAACCCTTATAGCAGGACCCGTGAGTTTACCTACTCCTCCTGGCCAGATCAATAGAATTGATGTATGCACTGCCGATGAAATGTTTGTTGCTGCAAGCAGGGCCTTTCCTGGAATGGATGCAGCCATATTAACTGCTGCTGTTGCCGACTTTAAGCCTGCTTTAACTGCTCCTCAAAAAATTAAGAAAAACGATTCACTTCCGGAGATAAAGCTGGTGCTCAATCCCGATATATTGGCAAGCCTTGGCAAAGCAAAGAAAGAAAGTCAGGTTTTGGCAGGTTTTGCCCTTGAAACGGATAATGAACTCGCCAATGCCCAAAAGAAACTGAAGGATAAAAACCTTGATTTCATAGTGTTAAATTCACTCAATGATGCAGAAGCTGGATTTGGAGGCGACAATAATAAAGTGACTATTATAGACAATAAAAACCATATTTCCGGGTTTGAATTAAAAAGCAAAAAGCAGGTTGCGGTTGATGTGGTCGACAAGCTATCTCAATTGCTCTGACTTGTTTGTCGAAAACTATATTGTCCTTATATCAAGCCCTTTACCTGAAAAAAACATCATAATTCTGTATGAAGAAAATATTCCTGTTATTATTTATCCTCATTGTCAGCATCACCATTTCCAGAAGCCAGGAACTGCAGTGCATGATCCAGATCAGTTCTCCGGGAATGTCGGAAACTGACCGTCAGATACTGCAAACCCTCCAGTCTTCTGTTTATGAATTTGTCAATCAGCGCAACTGGACTGAATACCAATACAAGCCCGAAGAAAGAATTGAAGCCAGCATCCTGATTACCGTTAACGAAAAAGTAGGGAGTGATGAATACCGGGGTACCATTCAGGTACAATCCAGAAGACCCGTATACAAAACCTCTTACAGCAGTCCCATCATTAATCACAATGACAGGGATTTTATTTTCCGTTATGTTGAAAATCAGCCTCTCGAATTTGCTGACAATACACACACGAGTAACCTTACTTCGGTGCTCGCCTTTTATGCCTACCTGATTATTGGTTTCGACTTTGATACTTTTACCCCTATGGGTGGGACTCCCTATTTCGAGAAAGCACAGGCTATCGTTAACCTGGCTCAAAATGCACCCGAGCGAGGCTGGAAATCCTTTGAGGGGCAGAGAAACCGCTACTGGCTGATGGAAAATATTTTTAACTCCCAGTATTCCAATATTCGTCAGGCTCTTTACACTTACCACAGGTTAGGATTTGATCGTATGACCGACAATATGGATATGGCACGTACTGAGGTAGTCAATTCCCTTGAAATGCTCCAGCGTACACACAGACAGCGCCCGGGAAGCTATCTCATGTCCATTATCATGACTACCAAGGGCGATGAACTGGTAAATCTGTTCGGGGAAGCTCCCGCTATGGAAAAGAACCAGGTAGTGCAAATCCTATCAGAAATAGACCCGGCCAATAGTGCCAGATACCGTCGGATAACCCAGCAGGGTGCCGGTGGTGCCGGTGGTGCCGGTAGTCCTGCCGGTGGGCAGGGCAGACCCCGGTAATCAATCCGGTGTTTTAAACCCATTTTTAAGATCCCGTTTTTCCTTTCACGTGTATCGCAAAGTTTGTTATCTTTGTTGCTTCGCTTAATTTAGCCCTGGTTCACATGCTCAAAAGTCTTTTGATTGAAAACTATGCCCTGATTGAAAAACTGGACATCAGCTTCGATGACGGGCTTACTATCATTACAGGAGAAACCGGCGCCGGAAAATCTATTTTGCTGGGTGCTCTGGGGTTGATCCTTGGACAAAGAGCCGACATCCGCGCTTTGCACAACAAAAATAGTAAGTGTATCATTGAAGGGGTATTTCAGGTAAGAGATCTACAGATGGAGCATCTTTTTGAAGAAAATGAACTGGACTATGATGATATTACCATTTTCAGAAGAGAGATTACCCCCCAGGGAAAATCAAGGGCTTTTATCAATGATACTCCCGTAAATCTGAATATTTTAAAGCTTTTTGCAGAGCAACTCATTGATATCCATTCGCAGCACCAAAGCCTTATGTTTGCCAATTCTGCATTCAGGTACAACCTCACCGATGCATATGCGGGTATCTTAGCAACTGTGCTGAAGTACCGCAAAGAATTTACTTTGTGGCAACAGGAGAAAAATACACTCAATACGTTAATCGAACAGGAAAGACAAGTAAGAGCAGAACTTGATTATTTCCAGTTTCAGTTTGATGAGCTGCACAAAGCAGCACTGGTGCCCGGTGAATCCGAAGAAATTGAGCGGGAATTGCAGATTCTCAACAATGCCGGGGAAATTAAATTTAACCTTGAAAAAGCGGATTATCTGCTGCAAAACAGTCCGGAAAATATTCTCTCGTTTCTTAACGAACTGATAGGTTTGTTCAAACCCCTTGAAAGGTATGATTCTGCTTATGCTGATATCTCTGTACGACTCAAATCAACAGAAATTGAATTAAAGGATATTACTTCGGGCTTGTCAGGACTGAAACAGGATATAGCGGATGACCCGGCCAGGGCAATGCAGCTGCAACAGCGTTTTGACCTGCTCTTGCAATTGATGCATAAACACAATGCCCGAACCATCAATGAACTGATTCAAATCAAAGAGGATTTTCAACAAAAAATTGAAGGTATTGAATCGCTGGAAATGGAAATTGGGAAAATTTCCAACCTTTGTCAGCAAAAGGAAACGCAGCTGAAGAAAAGTGCAGCAGAAATTTCAGCCTTACGTGCCAAAGCCATTCCCGGATTAGAAAAGCAAATCAACATTATTCTCAAGGAACTGGGTATGCCCAATGGCCGGTTCATGGTAAAACAAACTCCGCACATACAACTTCATCAACATGGACTGGATGAGCTGGAATTCTTGTTTTCAGCCAACCTGGGAGCCGCGCCGCAAGAACTGTCAAGGGTAGCTTCGGGAGGAGAGTTGTCAAGGCTTATGCTTGCTGTTAAGTCAGTGATTTCTCTCAAAAACCTGCTTCCCACCATCATTTTTGATGAAATAGATACTGGTGTATCGGGTGAAATTGGTTTTAAAATGGGAAATATCCTTTCAAAAATCGCCAGAAATATGCAGGTGATTTCTGTAACCCACCTTCCACAGGTAGCCGCAAGGGGAAAAAAACACTTTGTAGTTTATAAGCAAATCGAAAACCAAACCACCAAAACCATCGTAAAAGAGGTTGACGCCAAAGCGCGGGTGCACGAAATTGCCCAGATGCTGGGGGGCGAAAATCCCGGTCCCGCTGTATTACAAGCAGCGGAAGAATTATTTGAAAAACAGAATATTAACAAAAACTAAATACAATGTCATACAATCTGTTAAAAGGAAAAAGAGGAATTATTTTTGGTGCGCTGGATGAAAACTCCATAGCATGGAAAGTAGCCGAAAGAGCAAAAGAAGAAGGTGCCGTGTTTACACTGACCAATGCACCAGTGGCCCTGAGAAAGGGAGATATTTTCAGACTGGGAGAAAAAACCGGATCTGAGGTAATTTCCGCTGACGTTACCCAGGTTGACGACCTGGAAAACCTGTTGCAGGAGAGCATGAAAATTCTGGGAGGGAAAATCGATTTTATCCTTCACTCAGTAGGTATGTCACCCAACGTTAGAAAAGGGTTGCATTATACCGAACTTGACTACAACTATATGATGAAAACGCTGGATGTTTCGGCCATGTCGCTGCACAAGGTCTTGCAAACTGCTTACCAGCTGGATGCTATGAGTGAATGGGGCAGTGTTGTGGCACTCAGCTATATTGCCGCCCAGCGCACCTATTCATCCTATAGCGATATGGCGCAGGCCAAAGCAATGCTCGAATCTATAGCACGAAGTTTTGGTTACCACTACGGCAAAAAGCGCAAGGTAAGGGTAAATACGGTTTCTCAGTCACCCACCATTACCACAGCAGGGAAAGGTGTCGGCGGATTTAACGCCTTTTACACGTATGCCAATTGTATGTCGCCACTGGGGAATGCCTCTTCATTGCAATGTGCTGATTATTGTATTACCTTATTCTCCGATCTTACCAAAATGGTTACCATGCAAAACCTCTTCCACGATGGCGGCTATTCTACCATGGGAATTAGTGATAAGCTGATCAATGACTGCTTCGTATGCGAAGGCGATTGCAACGAAAAGCTGGAAGGCGATGAGCTTACCATCGGGAAAAAGTAACTGTAAAAATCCATTATTATATTTAAACCAAATATTTCATGAGTTTTAGAATTGTAGTATTAGCTAAGCAAGTACCTGATACCCGAAACGTGGGAAAAGATGCCATGAAGGCAGATGGTACTGTAAACAGAAGTGCTTTGCCTGCTATCTTCAATCCAGAAGATCTGCATGCCCTTGAGCAGGCTTTGTCTATTAAAGACAGGATGGAAGATGCGGAAGTGATTATCCTCACCATGGGACCTCCCCGTGCAGCTGAAATTATCCGTGAAGCACTATACAGGGGTGCCACTTCCGGTGTACTTATTACCGATAGAAAATTTGCCGGGTCGGATACCCTGGCTACTTCCTATGCCCTTAGCCTGGCTGTGAAAAAACTGGAGCCGCACCTGGTAATTGCCGGCCGGCAGGCCATTGATGGAGATACTGCCCAGGTAGGTCCGCAGGTGGCCGAAAAACTGAACATCCCGCAGGTTACCTATTGTGAGGAAGTGAAGGAAGTTAACCAGGACGAACTCGTTATTAAAAGGCGTCTTGAAAGGGGAATTGAAATAGTGAAAGGAAAAACTCCCCTGCTAATTACGGTGCATAGCTCAGCTCCCCCATGCCGCCCAAGGCATGCCAAACTGCTCATGCAATACAAACATGCACGCACAGTTTCTGAATTGGTGGATGAAACAAAAGATTATACCGAAATGATGACCAACAAGCCTTATCTGCGCATCGAAGAGTGGAGTGTGGCTGACCTGAATGCTGATGTTGAATACCTGGGTCTTTCGGGCTCGCCCACGAAGGTGAAAAAAATTGAAAACGTGGTAATGGCCAAAAAAGATTCAGTGGAACTTACAGCCGAAGATAAAGATATAGACTATCTGATGAAAGAGCTCATTGACAGCCATGTGATAGGATAGCCAAATTGATTCATAAACGAAAATTTTACTAAAGTGCATAATATATTTGTTTATTGCGAAATAGAAGACGGTCATGTTGCAGAAGTCAGCCTGGAATTGCTTACCAAAGGCAGGAAACTTGCCAATGAGATAGACCGTAAACTGGAAGCTGTTGTTATCGGACACAACCTTAAAGGGATAGAAGATCAGATCTTTCCTTATGGGGTTGATGTCATCCATGTGGCAGACAATTCAAGGTTATACCCTTATCTAACATTGCCCCATGCAGAAATTGTGATAAATCTTTTTAAGCAGGAAGAGCCGGAAATAGCAATCTTTGGTGCTACATCGGTAGGACGTGATTTGGCTCCGCGGGTGGCTTCTGCTCTCAAGTGCGGGCTCACTGCCGATTGTACAAGCCTGGTATTTGGCGATCATTCAGAAAACAAAACCGGAAAAGAGTACAAAAATCTGCTGTACCAAATCAGACCTGCTTTTGGCGGAAACATCATAGCTACCATTATCAATCCCGATACAAGGCCACAAATGGCAACAGTGAGGGAAGGGGTGATGAAAAAAGAAGTATTCAACACTACTTATAAGGGAGAAGTCAAACATGTAAATGTTGATACCATCCTCAATGATGGCCATATGGCTGTTGAGATTCTTGAAAGACACATTGAAAAACAGAAAATCAATATCAAAGGGGCGCCCATTATCATTTCCGGTGGATATGGAGTAGGCTCCAAAGAAAACTTTGATATGCTCTTCGACCTGGCTGAATTACTGGGGGGAGAAGTAGGTGCGTCAAGAGCTGCTGTTGATGCCGGCTTTGTTGACCATGCAAGACAAGTGGGGCAAACCGGGATTACCGTCAGACCCAAACTTTATATTGCCTGCGGTATATCAGGTGCCGTGCAACACACTGCCGGGATGAATGAATCTGTAAAGATCATTTCTATCAACAACGATCCCAAAGCCCCAATCAACCAGATTGCCGACTATGTCATCATTGGAAGTGTGGCCGATATTATACCCAAAATGATCAAGTTTTACAAGAAAAACACCAAGTAAAACCGATGTGAATTGCCTGGTTTCAAAATAGGCTCAAATATAAAAACAGAAAGAAAAATGGATAATTTTTATACCGATAACCCCAGTTTGAAATTTCACCTTAAGCATCACCTCATGGAAAAGATCATTCGCCTGAAGGAGGATGGATTTGATGAAAAGGACAAGTTTGACTATGCATTTCAGGATTTTGAAGATGCTCTTGATTCTTACGATAAGGTGCTGGAAATAGTTGGTGAGATATGTGGTGAAACCATTGCTCCCAACGCAGAATCTGTAGACCATGAAGGTCCCCAGCTTATTAACAATGAAGTTGTATATGCCCGGGGAACGCAGGAAAATCATGATACGCTTACCAAAGCAGGATTGATCGGAATGTCTCTCCCCCGTGAATACGGTGGATTGAACTTTGCCATGGTACCTTATGTAATGGCAGCTGAACTTGTATCGCGCGCCGATGCTGGTTTTGCCAATATCTGGGGCCTGCAGGACTGTGCCGAAACCCTGCACGAGTTTGCCAGTGAAGAAATCAAAAAAGAATTTCTTCCCCGTTTCAACAAGGGTGCCACTGCTGCCATGGACCTCACCGAGCCCGATGCTGGTTCCGACCTCCAGGCAGTGCAGCTGAAAGCTACCTACGATGAGCAGAAACAAAAATGGTTTCTCAATGGGGTAAAACGTTTTATTACCAATGGTGATGCCGACGTGAGCCTCGTTCTGGCCCGAAGTGAGCCAGGCACAACTGATGGTCGTGGATTGTCGTTGTACGTTTATGATCGCAAACACAAAGCTGTTTCGGTAAGACGAATAGAAAACAAACTGGGAATCAAAGGTTCTCCCACTTGTGAGCTTGTCTTCAAGGACGCTCCTGCTCAACTGGTAGGAGACCGTAAGCTGGGCCTGATAAAGTATGTAATGTCTTTGATGAACTCTGCCCGTTTGGGTGTAGGTGCCCAGTCAGTAGGGATTGCTGAAGCGGCTTACCGCGAAGCACTCAAGTATGCTTTTGAGAGAGAGCAATTTGGCAAACCCATTATCAAATACCCCGCTGTTTACGAAATGCTTTCTGTGATGCGCGCCAAAATTGACGCAGGCAGAACGCTCCTTTACGAAACGGCAAGGTATGTAGATGTTTACAAAGCATATAACGTTATTCAGGAAAAGCGAAAACTGGAGCCCGAAGAAAGAAATGATGCCAAGCAGCACAACAAGGTAGCTGATGCACTTACGCCATTACTCAAGCTGTTTACCAGCGAGTATTGCAATGAAATTGCATCTGACGCGCTGCAGGTGCACGGGGGTACAGGGTACATGAAAGATTTCCCGGTGGAAAGATTGTTCCGTGATGCCCGTATTACCAATATTTACGAGGGTACATCGCAACTACAGGTGGTAGCGGCCATCAGGGCAGTAACCAATGGTGCCTACCTGAAGCTTATCCGCGAGTATGAGCAGAATCATATAAAGCCCGAGTTTGAGTATTCCAAAAACATGCTCATGGAAATGACCGATGAATATGAGCAGCTCAGCAAAAAGGTGATGGAAGCCAAAAATGGTGAATTGCTTGATTTCCATGCACGCCGCCTGGTAGAAATGGCAGGTTACATCATCATGAGCTACCTGTTGTTGCAGGATACCCATCGCGATGAGCGTTACCGCAAATCCACAGAGATTTTTATCCGCAAGGCCAAAACTGAATGTGCATCCAGGGCCGAATTTATCAAATCCTTTGATGAGAAAAACCTGGGTACGTATAAGATTGAGTGGGAGAAGTAAATCCCGGTATCACCTAATAAAGCAGGCTGCCTCGAATTTCGGGGCAGCCTGTTTTTTTTATACAGAGGGAATTAGTGTTTTATCACTTTCCGAACCACCTGACCTTCATCGGTAATAACTTTCAGCATGTACAAGCCTGCCGATAAATGTCCTGTTTGCAGCATCAATTCTCCGGATGTTCCGCTTTGTTTCTCTTCCAGCACAGTTTTTCCGTTACTATCCACTAGTGCGGCAGAAAGGATTCTTTTCTCATTTTGTGATACGTAAATGAAATTCCGGAAAGGATTGGGATGGATTCTTACCTGATGGGAGAATTGTAAATCTTGCGTACTCACATTTGTCTGATAACAGTTTCCTTCGAAACCCTCAGGGTAAACAACTTCGGAATGCTGGCTGAAACAGGTGAGGTCGAATTGTATCCCGGTGATGTTGGGATCACTGTTGCCGTAAAAAATGCCATTAAGCGATCCTATTCCTTCTATCCATATTTCTGTTACGTAATCCTCTTCGCCAATGGGCTTTTGTATGATAAACTGATGGTAGGATATGCCTTCAATTTCAATAGTTTCGATTGATTCAATGGTTACCTGGAAAGAGGAGTTTAAAAATGGGGAAAATAATTCCACTTCCTCCAGTACTTCAGCAGTAAAATCGAAATACAATCGTGGAGTCAACTCATCCGGAAGGGTAAAATAGAGCATTCCCTCTTTTTCCAGCAGGTAGAATTTCGTGGGCCATGTTTCATTATCGATGTCTTCCGGTTCGATAGCACAAGAGATGATTTGCCATGTTTCTTCCGCTATTATAGTATCACCCTCCACCCGATAGATTTCGGTGAAAAATACCGGGTTGGCGGCGTCCCGAAGCACATGCCATGTGTTGCCTTCCTCTGCAACAGAGTGGGTTTGCGATGACAGGTTTGTGACGTTAAAGAACAGAACCATCATTAAAAATGAAAAGAAAGGTTGGACAGTTTTCATGAGTTTAAGGTTTTGATTTTCAATTATTATGCGATTCAAATATATAAAAAAAAACCACATGCGATAGAATTGTTAATTATTTTTTGTGTGAAAGGTGCCTCTGGGTCTGTTGAAGGGTAATCTCTGAGCTAATCGAAGGGTGGTCCCTGAGCAGTTCGACAAGCTCACTGTAGCACCTGTCGAAGGGTGGTCCCTGAGCTAGTCGAAGGGAGCTGTCACCAAATCCTGTGCCTTGTCCAAAATAATTTCGCAACGCCAATAGTCCTTACCAGCCTCTGTGTTTCTATCACTATTCCGGACCGCTGGCCCGGGGTGCATTGTACAGGATTT
>RECE01000344.1 GCA_007694165.1 Bacteroidota bacterium | reverse complement strand
GACAACCCTCACACCACTAACACTGTAAAACAATAAAACCAAAAACATGGATTTCAAAAGGAAATCCAATTTTTTATAAGCTGTATCAGTAGCTTGAATAGAAATTAAATAAAATAAGCAACTTGCCATTGAATAGAAAAACTCTGATACCTCCCCATTCAGAGAGAAATTAGTATAGCGATATTCAGAATGTATCCGACAACACTTGAAAACTATATCTATTTCTCCGACACTTCTTGGAATAAGCTATCCTTCAACTAACATCACCGTATAACGCTGATTCTTCAACTTTGCTTAAACTTTGACAGTGCCTGACTATTTTCAGGCAAGTTGCTATTTGCATATGTCGAAAATATTTTACTTCAAATCTTTAAAGAACGATTACACATCAAATATAGTATAGCTGCGGAGTTTAATCAATTCGTTTATTTACTAAATTTTTTTTAAGGGTTTACCACAGTAGTAAATTAATGTGTCATCCTTTACCTGGTGTGTAAGATAATTGCAAGTTGCTTATTATTAGATGTTTACGGTTTTTTGTTGTCGACAAATAAAGATATTTATAAGAGAAAGGCAGCAAAAGTATTGTTAAAAAAAATTATGGACTCAGGCGATTTTTAAGACAATTTTACCAAATTGTTCCTGGCTTTCCATATGCTTGAAGGCGAGTTCTGCATCTTCAAAAGGAAAAATTTTATCGATTTCAGGTTGTATTTTATGTTTTTGTACAAAATGAATCATATTAGCAAAATCTTCAGGGCTTCCCATGGTTGTTCCCAGAACAGAAGCCTGCTTCCAGAATAATTTTGCAGCTGTCATTTCTGGAATATTGCCGGCTGTACCTCCAAAATTTACAATTCTTCCCCCTACTTTCAACATAGACGGAAAAAGACCGAAATTTTTGCCGGCTGCACTGTCAATGATCAGTTCAAATCCTTCTTTTGCATGTGTAAGAAGGTTTTTGTTCCAGTTATCTTCAGTGTATAACACTCCCTCTGTGGCTCCCGATTGAATGGCTTTTTTGATTTTTTTTTCAGAACTGCTGGTGACGAACACTTTAGCACCTGCAGATAATGCAAACTTAAGTAAAAACATGGATACCCCTCCGCCTATTCCGGTAATGAGAACATTTTCTCCTTTGGTAAGCCCGCCTCTTTTGAATAATGCCCGGTAAGCTGTCAGGCCCGCAAGAGGAAGAGCTGATGCCTGTTCAAAGGAAAGGTTTTGAGGTTTATCCCATAGATTTTCTGCCGGAACACAAACATATTCTGCAAAGGTTCCCTGTCTGGGTAGTCCAAGTATCTGAAAGTCTTTTCCATGATAATCCGGGTTTTTTCCCCAATTGAGTGCCGGATTAATGATTACTTCTTTATTCAGAAGATTTTTATCGACTCCTGTACCTGTCTTTTCTACTATTCCGGCTCCGTCAGAACCAACAGTGCATGGGAAATTGCTTCCCTGGTATATACCTTTTTTTATCCAGTAATCTCTCCTGTTCAGTGAACCTGCTACCAGTTTTACCAATACCTCTCCCTTTCCGGGTTCAGGTTTGTCTATTTCTTTTATTCTGGCGATAGTTTCTGAATTTTCAAATACAATTGCTTTCATATTGCGTGTCTTTTATTATCTCAAGTATGAATTACTTTTTTTACCGCAGCAAAATTTCAGACTTTGATTGGGAATTATCTCTACTACTCATTCGTTGAGAGATTGCAGGCTGCCGGTAATTATTTTTTATTTTTAAAAGGAAAAACTTTATTTTAGCAGAAAAATGGGTGCTTTTATACAGAACATTTTTTATTTTATAATGTTTATTTTTTTTTCTATCCTTTTTGTATAAAAATAATTTAAATTTAAAAACTGTCAATATGAAAAAAATAATTGGTACTGTTTTCGTAATGTGTTTTGCCGCTGGACTCACGTATGCAGAAGATACTACTGCTGTGGAAGGTAACTGGAAGGTTTCTGGCTTTTTTCTGCAAAACCTTAACCAGGTAAGTTTTACCAACTGGGCCGCCGGAGGTGAAAACTCTTTTTCTTCAACAAGCAACGCCAGAATTAATGCAAAGTATGCAAAGGGCATCATTAGTTGGGAGAGTTACCTTGATATGTCCTACGGTATTGTTAAGCTGGAGGATACCCCTATGAGAAAAAATACTGATAAGATAGATTTGTTTTCAAAGTTTGGCAGAGAGATTAACGAACGTTTAAATTATTCAGCTATTTTTAATTTTCAGTCGCAATTTGATAAAGGTTACAAACCATCAGAACCGGATGAGGTCGTTTCACGATTTATGGCTCCGGGCTATCTTACCGTGGCCATTGGTCTGGATTACAAACCCGTTGAGTTTCTCTCTATATTTCTTTCTCCTGCCACAGGTAAATTTACATTTGTTCTGGACGATGAGCTTGCCGCCCTGGGAGCTTATGGCGTTGATGAAGGGAAGAATGTTAATCCCGAATTTGGAGCTTTGCTTCGCATAGAGTTTGAAAAGGAAGTAGTTACCAATGTAAATGTCAATTCAAGAGTCATTTTGTTTAATAACTACACCGATTCCGATGTCAGTAACAGGAAAAATACAGATGTTGATTGGATAGTAGGCATAAATATGCCTGTAAATAAGTATATTACTGCTACAATAGGTCTGCACTTATTGTATGACCACGACACAAAAATCGAAAAAGACAGGATGGTAGATGGTGAACCGGTAGTAGGACCCACAACCCAGTTTAAGCAACAATTTGGAATGGGGCTGGTGTATAATTTTTAGAGTTTTGCATGATTAGTTCTACAGAATCCATTCAGAATTTAATTATGGAGGTTGCACGCTATTCTGATTCCTTTTTCAAGGCATCTTAAATGCATTTCACAAATACAAGGGTCGCTGAAAGAATCGGGAAATTCTTCAGCGACCCTTGTATGATGGTATTGTTACAAGAAGATGCTATTTTATAAACAGCATTTCCCTGTACTTGGGTAAGGTCCACATTTCGTCGTCAATAAGGATTTCGAGCTTGTCGACGTGGTATCTTATATCGTCAAGGTAAGGTTTAACATCGTTGCAATAGAAGCTTGATCGGGTATGTATTTCCTCTATTGCATTGGCTTCCTTCCTCTTTTCGATCATTTCTTTTACATATTTGCGAATGGCTGAAATATGTTCAGAAATTTTACCTATAATATAAATCTGCAGATCAGCCTGTTGCGTGAATTGTTCCTCAGAAAGAATTTCTTTGAGTCCTTTTACATTGTCTACCAGCAATTTCTGATATCTGATAGCTGTAGGGATAATATGATTACCAGCCAGGTCGCCTAAAACTCTGGATTCTATTTGTATAACCTTCACGTAGTTTTCATGTCTGATTTCCCAGCGGGCTTCCAGTTCTTTTTCAGAAAAAATGTTGTTTTCTATGAAGAGTTTTTTGGTTTTCTCTGAGAGGTATGCCTGAAGGGCTTCAGGCGTATTTTTCAGGTTAGATAATCCCCGCTTTTGAGCTTCTTCTACCCATTCATCACTATAACCATTGCCTTCAAAAAGTATGGGCCTGGATTGTGTAATGTAAGTTCTGAGTAGTTTGAATATGGCTTCATCTTTTTCTTCTCCGTTTTCCATGGCTTTCTCAAGCTCTGCTCTGAACTCCTTGAGTTGATTGGCAATGCTTGCATTCAGGGCAATCATTGCCGGGCCGCAATTGGCAGCTGATCCTACGGCTCTGAATTCAAACTTATTGCCTGTAAAAGCCATAGGGGAGGTCCTGTTACGGTCTGTGTTATCGAGAATAATCTGTGGTATTTTTCCGATATTCAATTTCAATTCGGTTTTTTCTTCCGGTGTCATTTTGCGGTCTTTTACCTTTTTCTCAATTTCATCAAGTACTTTGGTTAACTGAGAGCCAATAAAAACGGAGATAATAGCAGGAGGTGCCTCATTGGCACCCAGGCGATGGTCGTTGCCCGCTGAGGCTATTACTGCCCTCAGTAAATCTGCATGTGTATGTACAGCCTTGATGAAATTTACGAAAAATGTAAGGAACAACAGGTTGGTTTTGGGTGTATGGCCGGGACTGAACAGGTTTTTACCTGTGTTGGTGGCCAGTGACCAGTTGTTATGTTTGCCACTTCCGTTTACCCCGGCAAAAGGTTTTTCGTGGAAAAGAATTCTGAATTTATGTTTGCGGGCAACTTTTTCCATTACCACCATAACCAGCTGATTGTGGTCAATAGCAATATTGGCCTCCTCATATACCGGTGCGAGCTCAAACTGGTTGGGAGCTACCTCATTATGTCTTGTTTTTGCCGGGATACCCAGCTTCCATGCTTCATATTCAAACTCTCTCATAAATTCCATGACCCGGGGTGCGATAGCACCAAAGTAATGGTCTTCCAGCTGCTGACCTTTGGCCGGCGCATGTCCGAGAAGGGTTCGGCCAGTCATGGTCAAATCAGGTCGTGCAGAATACAACGCCTCGTCAACCAAAAAATATTCCTGCTCCCAGCCAAGGGTAGCTGTCACCTTTGTAATGCTGCGATCGAAAAGTTGACACACTTCAGTAGCTTCATGGTCAATCAGGGAGAGCGTTTTTAACAGAGGGGTTTTGAAGTCAAGGGCTTCTCCGGTGTACGCGACAAAAATCGTAGGAATACACAGGGTTTTATCCATGATAAAGGCAGGAGATGAGGGATCCCATGCCGAATACCCGCGAGCCTCAAATGTATTGCGCAAACCACCACTGGGAAGGCTGCTGGCATCGGGCTCCTGCTGAACCAAATTGCCACCGTTAAATTGTTCGACACTTCGGTTGTCTGAAGATGGACTGAAAAATGCATCGTGCTTTTCTGCTGTGGCACCATTCAAAGGTAAAAACCAGTGTGTATAGTGAGTGGCTCCTTTGCTGATACTCCATGCCCGCATGGCAGAAGCAACCTGATCAGCAATCCTTTTATCAATTTTTTCGGACTTTTCAATGTTTTCGGTTATACTCCGGTACACATCATCCGGCAAATATTCCCGCATAGCCCTGTCATCAAATACATTTACTCCAAAGTATTCCGACACTTTCGAGGGAAATTCCTTGCTCGCTTCAGGTCTGTGACTCAATGCTTCTTTTAAGGCTGTAAATCTTCTGTTGCTCATAGTGAAATTAGTTTCAGGTTATCAATATTATGTTTTTCGAAGACAAAGGTATAAAAAAAAGGGGGTATCAGAATAAAAAGTGACAAAAAAATTAAAAGCGATTAAAAAAAGAGGGGTAGGTGGTTGAAATGAAAGGTTTGAGTTGTTGCTGTATCGTATCCGATTTATGTAAAAATCTCGCTAAACCTGAATATGTTTTTTCTTTTTTAAACCCGGTAACGATTTATTTTCATGCTTAAGTTTCAGTAGTATTCCTGATATTATTCACTTTACAAATGCTTAACTTTGTACTTTAAGCGAGGTCGTGTGTTGTAATCGATTTTATCAACATGCAGGCATTGTAGAAATTATATCGAATATTTCGTCCGGATTTCACCTCAACTGTTTTATGATGCAGGATGAGCGTTTTAAAGAGGATTTACTATTGGGGCAACATTTCTCCCTTTTTTGCGTAAAGTATAATACATCAATAAAAAGCACCTGAAACAACAGAATTGAAAGCAAGTACAGCAATAATTTGTGTAATGATATGGCTGGCAATTGTCGGCAATGTCTTAATGGGTCAGGGCAGGCAACCTATAGAAAAGGAGCCGCCCACAACCCGTATACTGTTTATTTTCGATGCTTCCCAAAGTATGTTTGCGCGCTGGCAAAGCGATATGCGTATCAATATTGCCCGCAATCTGCTAATTGAATTGTTAGACAGTTTGGAGAATACGCCCAATACACAACTTGCACTGAGGGTTTATGGACATCAAAAGCGTTTTCCTCCCCAGGATTGTGACGACTCAAAACTTGAAATTCCCTTTTCCGACAACAATGTTTTCAGGATCAAACAACGATTGCGCAGTATAACACCAAGGGGTACTACTCCCATTGCCATGTCGCTGGAAAGAGCCCAACATGATTTCCCCCCCTGCGACAACTGCAGGAATATCATCGTTCTGATAACCGATGGGATCGAGGAGTGTGGGGGAGACCCATGCGCTGTATCCAGGGAATTGCAAAAAAAAGGGATCGTTTTAAAACCCTTTATTATAGGGATAGGTCGCGATTTCAGGGCTGATTTTGAATGTGTGGGGCAGTATTTTGATGCCACCAGCGAGATTGAGTTCCGGCAAAGTCTTAAAATTGTAATTTCTCAGGCTCTTGATAATACAACTGCACAAATCAACTTACTTGACATCAATGGGCGCCCCACTGAAACCAATGTTCCCATAACGCTTTATGATCATACAAGTGGCAGAATTATGGAAAATTTTGTACACACGCTTAATCACAGGGGTAATCCTGATACGTTGTATTATCTGGATCCCTTGCTTTCTTATGATGTAAAAGTACATACTATGCCACCTGTGGCCGTGCAAAACATTAGAGTAAACCCCGGCAAACATAATATAATACCTGTGGATGCCCCGCAGGGAAGCTTAACCCTTTTGGTAGGAGGAACAACACAAATTGCCTATAGGGCAATTGTAAGAAAGAAGGGGGAAATGGAAACGCTCACTACCCAGGCTTTCGGAAATACTGAAAAATATCTCGTGGGTGATTATGACCTTGAAGTGCTTTCTTTACCCCGTATTCTTGTTAAAAATGTAAATGTAAAGCAAAGCCACAATACAACCGTAGAGGTTCCACAACCCGGTATCGCTGTAATAAGGCTCCCCGCGCAGGGATACGCGAAAGTATTGCATGAAGAGGGAAACATACTCAAGGTTATACATGTAATGCGTGAAAATGTGCAGAGTGAAACCATCTACCTGCAGCCGGGAAACTATCGTGTCATTTTCAGGTCGAGGGCTTCCAGTCAGACTACATTTTCCATTGAAAGAGCTTTCAGGATAGATTCCGGCGTTTCTACCATGGTCAATCTCAACTATTGATCTCTTCACCCTGTTTAGAAACAGTTGCCCTTAACATACACTGATTCTCCTGCATTATATACCTGTCTAAAGCTTTCACAAAATAAAAAAATCATTTTTGTTGATTTTTTCAGAAGGACAAAGTTCAAGTTGATGATGGGAATGAGATTTTGATAACCAGGCATTTTCGAAATTGTTTTGGGAAGCCTTTAAACCTTTTCCATTTAAAGGAGTCTCACCTATTGATAAAACACTGTTGAATGTATGGTGCACTACACCGATGAACAACTACTGGAATTAATACAGGAATCGGATAATCCCGATTATGGCTTTAACCTGCTTGTGCGTAAGCACCAGGAAAAGCTTTACTGGCACATCAGAAGGCTTGTAATTGATCATGAAGACTCCAACGATATCCTTCAGGATGTATTTGTAAAAGTTTGGAAGGCACTGGATAGCTTCAGAGGTGACTCAGGACTTTATACCTGGCTTTACCGTATTGCCACCAATGAAGCGCTCAGCTTTTTGAAAAAAAAGAAACTCCGGTTCTTTTTACCCTGGCAGGATGTTGAAAATGTTTTGATGGAGAAAATTGAAACGGATTCCGGGTTTACCGGAAACGAAATACAGCGGAAGCTGCAAAAAGCCATTATTCGCTTACCCGAAAAACAAAGAGTTGTGTTTAACTTAAGGTACTATGACGAAATGAAATATGAGGAAATGTCCAAGGTGCTCGACACATCAGTAGGCGCTTTGAAAGCATCCTATCATCATGCAGTAAAGAAAATTGAAGACTATGTAAAGGATGCTTAAACCATTGAAGGTTTCAGGTGTCTAACTCAATAATATCCAGACTATGGAAAATGAAAATATAAAAAAAGAATTGCGGGAAATTGCACCCCAACTGGAAAAGCTCAGCAAAGAAAATCCGTTTTCTGTGCCAGGGAATTATTTTGATACTTTACCCTCTGAGGTGCAGGAGAAGATTCTGAAAACCAGGAGAAAACAGACTGACCGCGGTTTTTATGGGGTGCCCCGACTGGTTTTTGCCGGAGTTACGGCATTAATGCTTCTGATGGCAGGGTATTTCTTCCTGTTGAAGGATGCCTCTCAGGATTTGAATGGTTTTGCTGATGAAGCTTTTTTCGATCCGCAACTGGAGTGGTATGCAGAGTATCAGTCCGATGTTTATTATGATATCCTTTTTGATGACCATGAAGAGCTGGAAGAGTCAATGATTTTGAGCTCCCCTGAAGATCAAATAGAAATAGACTACCTGATAGATTACAGTCTCTATTTCATGGACAGACCTTTTGACTAAACAATTGAATTCACCCAAGAACTGTAAAAACAGGAAACATCCATGCAACTCATTTGACACACAGAAGAATGTTATAATTGGATGCAAGCTATGTAACTACTAAAAATCAAATTATAAACACATGAAAACACTTCAATCAATCCAATGGCTCTCACTGGCAATGATGTTCTTATTGCCGGTTATGGTGGCAGGACAACCGGGTATGGGGCAAAGGCAGGAACAATATCGTCAGATGGAGGCAAAACGAATTGCTTTTATTACCCGGGAGCTTTCTCTCACGCCTGAAGAGGCACAGGTTTTCTGGCCTGTTTATAACGAATACAATCAAAAGCGCAACCAGATGATGATTCGTCATCGCGAAGAGCGAAAAGTGACTGCTGATATTGATAAGCTTTCAGAGTCAGAATTAATGGATCTGGCAGATGAAGACATCCGCAACATGGAGGATATGGTGGCCTTGCGCAGAGAATACCACGAAAGGTTTAAGCAAATTCTGCCTGTGAAAAAGGTAATTCTGCTTTACAACGCCGAAAGGGATTTTAACAGGAAGTTGTATCATGAAGGCCGTGGCAGACAAGACTCTCCGGGCCGAAGACGCAATTAATCCTGATTCCGGGATTTAAAAAATATCTTCCAGCCAGCGCCGCAAGCGGCTACGGGGTCTTTCCTCCTCGTCTCTTTCTCTTCTGCGCTCTCTCTGGTCTGTATCTGAAGGGCCAAAAATAGACTCCCACCAGTTAACCGGAAGTTCTTCCAGGTACATGGCACAGCCAAGTTTAACCGCAAGTGAATCTGGTAAAGCAGTAAAACTTCCTCTTGCATATCTGCGAACATCAGGGTGATGTTGCATCCTGCGGTGATAATCACCCCAGATAGGCACGGCACTGCCTCCCGATCCCAAAGGAGCTTTATAAATTGCAGCAAAAGCCGGATTCTCAACCCCGGTCCATACTCCGGTTATCAGATTAGGACTGAATCCCACAAACCAGGTATCTGCATTGTTTTGGGTGGTGCCCGTTTTTCCTGCCAAAGCACCCTGAAGTCCTGAATTATAGCGCAATGAACCTGCAGTACCCCCGTCAACCACAGTCTGAAGCATATGTCGTGTCATTAGGGCAACATCAGGGGAAATAACCGTCTCATAAGGTTGCTGCTTTTTATTATCAAACAAAACCTTTCCGTTTTTATCTTCAATGCGCATCAACCAGATGGGTTCAACCGGTATTCCTTCATTTAAAAAGACAGCATATGAGGCAGTCAATTCCATCAGGCTTACATTGGCTGTACCAAGGGCCAGAGAAGGTACGCGGGGCATTTCAGAACGAATTCCACAATCGCGTGCAGTTGTTATTACCGGCAGCACTCCCGTCATACTTATGTAATGTGCTGAAATGGTATTAATGGATTGCGCCAGGGCACCCGTCATGCTGTAATACCCTTCATAATCATCACGATTGTTGGTGGGGCTCCAGTTATCATAATTTTCATATACGGTTTGTTCATTTTTGATGTATTCGCACGGATCAATCCCCTGTTGCAGGGCCGTGGCATATACAAAAGGCTTAAAAGTTGAACCCGCCTGTCTTTTTGCCAATACATGTTCATGCTGAAAATACCGGAAATCATTTCCACCTACCCAGGCCTTCACGTGGCCATTGCCGGGGTCAATTGAAACAAGCGCACTGTGAAGAAATTGCTGCATCCTGAATATGGAATCAAGGGGAGACATTTTTGCAGGGGTTGGCCCTTCCCAGCTAAATAATTCCATGGCTACCGGAGAAGAAAATGCTGCTTCTATTTCCGCTTTTTCTGCTTTCTTTTTGTGAAGCGACTTATAGCGGTCGGTATTGCGCATCAGGCTGTTTAAGAGCGAGGCAGCTCTTTGCGGCGATTGATTCCTGTAGAAGGCATCCATTACTTTTTGCTGCCTGGTAAGTTGCGATTTAATGGCAGCTTCAGCCAGCAACTGAAGGTCATAGTTCAGAGTGGTATATATCCTCAGTCCATCGGTATAAAGATTGTAGTCGGTAAGGTTTTGCTCATTGTAGCGATTCAGTATTTGTGCCACTTCATGTCTGACGTTTTCGCGGAAATAGGGTGCCGGACCCTGGTTGTGGGTAATGGGATTGTAATCCAGGGTAATGGGTAATGCACGCAATGAATCTGCTTGGTTGCTTTCAATGTAATCGTAGCGGAGCAACTGGCCTATTACCGTATTTCTTCTGTGCAGCGCTCTTTCGGGATACAGTCGCGGATTAAAGGCTGAGGTTGCCTTTAGCATACCGATAAGTACAGCTGCTTCTTCCTTTTTAAGATCTCTGGGATTTTTGTTGAAAAAACGCAGCGAAGCAGCACTTATGCCAAAAACGTTCTCACCAAAAGGTACCGTGTTGAGATATAAAACCAGGATTTCATTTTTAGAATAAATCTTTTCCAGCCTGCGGGCCAGAATCATTTCCCGGATTTTGTTCACAGGCATGGATAAGAGGCCATTGTTGCTCCTGGCAAAAAGATTTTTCGCCAACTGCTGACTGATAGTACTACCTCCCCCTGCAGAGCGATGTTGAAGCAGCAGGCTTTTGAAAAATACCCTGCCAAGACTGCGGTAGTCTATTCCGCTATGATTGTAGAACCTTGCATCTTCAGTGGCAATCAGACAATGATAAACGTTTTCGGAAATCTGATCCAGATTTGCATGCGATCGGTCAAGGATAAAATATTTACCCAGCAAACGTCCGTCTTCAGCCAAAACTTCCGAAGATAAATAATTTTCTACCGATGCCAGTTCGCGATGGGTGGGGAGTTTTCCGAACAAACCCACACGCACGGAGATAAACAACAGGAAAACTAACAGCAGCACAAGTGTTATTGCTGATGAGAAGATGATGGCGGTTTTGCGAAGGAATGATTTGCGGTACTGTGGGTTCTCTTTCAGTGTGCGAAAGAACAGTTTGATTTTGTTGATCAAAGCAATGATTATTAATATGTTCTATTGGTAATTAATTCTGGATTATGCAAACGCAGGCAACGTTTTATTGGGATCCGGTTTTTTCTATCTGTTTAAAAGATAAAGAATAACGATACTCCGCCCACACTTATTGCAGCACCAGTAATTTCTTTCCAGCTCACAGCCTGTTTAAAAAAGATCATGGTAGGAGGAATAATAAGAATAGGAGTGATGGCCATAATGGTGGCAGCAATGCCTGTACTGGTGTTTTGAGCTGCAAGCAATGAAAGAGAAACGCCTATAAATGGTCCAAAGGTAGCACCCAAGAGCATCAGCAGCATGGGTTTTGTTTGCTTTACGGCTCCCAACACGGCTCTCCACCGGCGAAAGAAACTAACCAGAATGCCAAATCCGAAGATTCCGGCAATCACTCTGATTTGCGTTGCGGCAAAGGGATCATATTCGCCCATGCCGTATTTGCTTAATACATAACCCGTTGCCTGACCAGCAGCCCCAAGAAAGGCAAAGAAAAGCCCTTTGACCGGATAACTTATGCGCGAACTCCCCGGTTTGTGTTTCTGGAAGATTACCAGTGCGATGCCCGACATGGTCATGAGCATTCCGGTGATATTAAGAATGGTCATTTGTTCTCCCATAAGCATCCAGCCCAGTATTGCTGTTATGGGAGGTACCAGGGTCATCATGAGCATCGACATCCGTGAGCCTATCATGGTAAAAGCCTCAAACAGGAATAAATCGCCAATGACAAACCCAACCAGGCCTGATAAAATTAACCAAAACCAGGAATAAGCAGAGGCATCCATAGGCAAGAACATCCCTCTGTAAAACCAGGAAAAAATCCCCAGCAGCACAAAGGCCATTACCAGACGGATGATATTGACGGCTACACTGCCCACTTTGCGGCTTGCTGTTTCAAAAGCAAGGGCGGTAATGGTCCAGCAAAAAGCGGTACCCAAAGCAGCAATTTCTCCTATACGTGACTCTATCATTGTATTGTGGTTTTCAAGCGGCAAAGGTACGCTTTTCGGATTTCTGAAATGATAAATTATTGTAACCTATCCGGGAAATTCATTGAAAATACAGGCACTACCTTGGAAACAAAGCCCCTACCTCCGGACTGCTATATATTGTGGGGAACATTTCCTTATAATACATTCAAATTCATTGTGAATTATTTAGAATCCGTCTAAATAGTGTATGATTTTTATAAAAATTTTGTTTATATGTTTTTTTCCGTTTGCTTTACACTGTTTTACATATGTCTTTAAATTAAGCAATAGTTTTATAAAATCCTTAATCCTCAATTTATCAAACCTTTATACCATGAATAAGAATTTTGTAATTTTTTTGATTTTGTTTTTCTTATCCAGTACTTA
The DNA here is from genome assembly GCA_007694165.1 of Bacteroidota bacterium. Lineage (GTDB taxonomy): Bacteria > Bacteroidota > Bacteroidia > Bacteroidales > UBA7960 > SKVR01. The sequence continues at coordinate 754 of RECE01000344.1, read as the reverse complement.
CAATGTACTCATAGCACAGGAAAACATGATCTTAACATTTAATACAGACCTTGGAAATGGAACAACCGTAACCTTACCATTGCGTGGAAACGTAGATGTTACGGTTGATTGGGGTGACGGCACAACGCCCCAGAGTATAACCACCTCGGGCAACCTGGACTATACTTACGCTGCCGGGGGGGTATATACTGTATCCATCAGCGGTAGCCTGACACATTTCGGTAGTTGGTCCAATTATAATAATGCCGAAAAATTAATAAGCTGCACAAGCTTTGGTGATTTGGGTATAACAAGCCTTTTTGGAGCTTTTCACGGAGCGGTAAATCTTTCAGAAGTCCCTGGTGCAATCCCCTCAACAGTCTCAGATTTAAGCAATATGTTCAGAGGTGCTTAAGGACTTAAGCACCTGGGAAGTGAGTAGCGTCTGGGGTATGGGGAATATGTTTAATGGTGTTAAGTTATCCACTGCAAACTATAACAGCCTGCTATTGGGTTGGTCACAGCAAACCCTTCAAAGCAATGTATTTTTTCATGCCGGTGCAAGCAACTACCTGGAAGGCGCGCCCGCAGAGGCACGCCAAAGTATTGTGGATAATTATGGCTGGGTTATAACTGATGGAGGCATGGTAGGGTCTGACCTTTATGAAATAACGGTTAGCATAAGCCCTGCCAATGCGGGTGCCGTAAACGGCTCGGAAAACTTTAGCCAGCAATACGAAGAAGGTGAAACTGCAACTTTAATAGCTATACCTCA
>RECE01000342.1 GCA_007694165.1 Bacteroidota bacterium | reverse complement strand
AAAGTATTGTTCATCTGCGGTTTTACAGGATAATGTAAAAGCCAACAGCGAAATGGTGATTACAGAAATGTAGGAATTAACTTTTTTCATAAGGTCAGAATCTAAAATCGCCGTTTTCAACACTCCAGTCGTTGCCAAAGAAACCTGAAACCCTGATACCATCAACACCTTCCTTCAACCAGTCCACATCAAATATCAGCAGATCGGGAAAACCTGTTATTCCTGAGAAATAATCGTTAGGGTAGGTTGCTTTCATACCTTTTATGCCTGTTCCAGCCACAACTCCAACGCTTGCAATATCACTGTCAGGACGGGGATATACGAAGTAGGTACCAATCCGGTCACTTTCCAAATAAGTATCTCCAATAGAAATTCCCTGTGATGTTATCTGTACAGGTGCATTTCGGAGAAGTGCACGCCATGCCCTGTTGGTATTGGCATTCCCGTAAATGATAACGTTACGGTCTTTATATTTCTCCGGAGAAAACTCCCGGTCAGAAATCACTTCAATGGAGCCATTACCCCGGTATAGGAAAGTTTCGGCATCGTAGCGGGCTTTGTTCTCATACCAGCGATTTTCTTCCCTGTTTCCACGGGTACCATAAACCAGCACCACATTGTTGGTAAATGCCAGCTTGAATCCACCGTTTCTTTCGGGTGTTTTTTCTGTTGCCGGAGGCAATGACGCAACAGACCATTCCCCGTTGATTAATCTAAGAGAAACATCATCAGCGCTGGTTGGAATAATGTGCTTTCCGTCAATTTTAATTAATGGTCTGGCTTCGGGTTGCAGCAGACTGAGCAACACGGTAATATGTTCTATGTTTTCTGTGTCCAGATGGATGGTGTCATTCTGGTAATGTGCTTTTACGGTAGAGTGCTCATAGCTTCTGATCTGCTGATTGATGCGCAGCCAGTTATTGCTTGCAGACACACCGGGAGATGCAGTGCGGAATTCAATTTTGCACACATCTTTTGCATCCGGATTGGTATTCTGCCTGAGAAAATCAAACAAAGGCGGCCAGTCCATACTATGGTCACCGTACCAGTGCGAGCCGTCGGGATATTCATAATAGGCAAAATTGTTATGGAAACCACCCAATATGCCTCGCATCATGCGAGCCTGTTCAACAGGTACCACCGCATCGGCATCGCCGTGCAGAACGTAAATTCCTGATTGCAGGTAGTTTCGGGCCAGGTCAAGTGTACGTCCGGCCAATGCACCCCTGTAAATCATTCCGAAATGCGGATTGGCCTGTATAAGGCTGTCGGTTCCCGTGCGGCGATATCCTATAATATCGGCATATCCGGCAGCGGGTGCTACAGCAGCCCACTTGTCGGGATAGGTTGCCCCCAGAAACCACGAGCCATGTCCGCCCATGGAATGGCCGGTAAGATAGGTTTGTGCAGTATCGGTGCGGAAGATTCTTCTTGCATCATGTAAAACTTCCAGGGCATCCAGACGACCCCACTCTTCCCAGTTAAAGCCAAAGGGCCGGCGATTGGTGGGAGCAATAATATGTGCCCAGTCTTTTTGCTGGTAAGCACGCGCCTGGTTGGTAGCTTCCACACTGGCACCGTGTACTGAAAGCACAAAGGCCTGGTTGGGTGCATCTGAAGTAGAAGGAGCTACACTGTAATACTGCACGCTGCCATCAATACCACTGATAAATGTCCTTTCATGATGGCGGTCAGAATCATGAATATTAATTGTAATTTCTATGCGGTCAATTTCTCTGTTCCTCGAATCTGTTAATACAAGGGTTGCAGAAAGGTATTGAGCCTTTACCGGGCTGGTAAGTGCGGGTATTTTGAAATTGAGTTTTCTAACCGCCATGGGCATAATGCTGCCGGTTTTGTAAGTTGCTGTTTCACCGGTTTCAAGTGTGCAGGTAATGGTAAGACCTTCACGGGATCTTTCCGATGCATTAACCACTCTTATGGCTCCCCATTTTTTATCATTCTCTCCTCTGATAATAGATGGTAAAGTCATATCGCGGGGTGAAAACTGCAGTTCTTTTTCGGTGATTACGATCTGTGATTTCACTCTTCCAAACCGGCCATAAGTATATACAAACTGATTAAGACCCTTTTTGAGATGAAATGGAATAAGGGTATGACCGTAATCATAGTGATCACCCTCCTGTGGCATACCATTAATAAATACCCTTGTATGACCGGTGGCATCCAGCAATGCAATTACGTCCTGTGGTGAATCAAATTCGGTGTAAACATAGGCCCTGCCAAGGTTGCCTCTGAAGAACCCGGCTGTGTCAACTTCTATGGCCTCCCATACAAGTTCCTGGGGAAGTACATTATAATTATCAGAAAGAATTTTTCCTGCTTCAGGGCGTTGAAAACGGTCTGTTGCAATCTGCCAGAAAAGGATATCCTGCATGCCGGTAAGCATTCCCGGGCGCATGGCGTTACGAAGTGCCAGACCTTCGGTAAATTCATGGATGATGACCCCTTCACTGGTGGTTTCTACACGTTCTCTTCCGAAAATTTCAACAATATTTCCTGTGCGTTGAGCATGAAGATCAAAAATTAAAGAACTGGATATTAATAGATATCCTAAGGTCAGGGTACTTAATTTCTTTTTCATAATTATTTTGCTAAAGGATGTTAAACGGATAAAAAATAATTCATATCTTGCGGGGTAAATCGATTTAGGAGCAAAATTATAAATAACAATTTGAATTCGCTGTTTTTAAATTATTTTTTTATTTTTTTAAATATCAAGGGGCTATGAAATCTATTTTATTGAAAAAAAAACTATTAATAATTATGGCGTTAGCTATTGGTAGCGTCTCCTGCAGCCAGCAGAAATGGCCGGGAGTGGATAATTTTGAAGTGAGCTGGGAGTTGATCAGCAACACTTATCATGAACAAGCCAGGGTAAAAGCCAGCTTTGTCCTTGAAAACAAGAGCGACTTTACTCTGAATGAAGAAAACTGGGAGCTGTATTTTAATCAGAACCCCCGCACACTCATCAGAACCAATGAAGAGTCGCGGGCACAAGTAGAACGTATCAGTGGTGACTGGTATCGGATTGTTCCGATGGAGGGGTTTTCTCTGGCACCAGGAGAACGTGTTGAAATCATCTATGAGAATCACGCCTGGTGGATCAAAGAATCAGATGCACCCAAAGGGTTGTATTTTGTACTGAAGGATTCCAGAGGCCATGAAACCATTGCAGAAGTGGGCAACTACACCATCATGCCTTTCGATCGTGATGAGCAGATCGTACGACACAGAAATGATCATAAACCTCATCCCGATCCGGCAACCAGGTATGAGCAGAACAAGAACCTTACCCTGCTTCCCGCCGAAGAACTTTTGCCTTTTATCCCAACACCTTATTATATGACTGCTGTTTCAGAAAATGTGGTATTTGTACGTGAGCCTATCATCTATTACCAGGAAGGGCTTGAATTTGAAGCAAATTATCTGAAAAAGCACCTTGAAGAGCTATGCAATTGCAACATTACTGCCAGGGAAGGTTTTTCGGGTGGCTCTTACGCTATCGATCTGGTTGTTGATGAGATTACTGTTAATGGAAAGAGCAACGAAGCTTACCGGCTTACCATCAATAAGGATCATAATATCACCGTTAAAGGGTCAGATGCTGCCGGGGTTTTTTATGGCATTCAAAGCCTGACTTCCATGGGCCAGTCTGCAATTATGACTTCCGGTGGTGAGGGCTTGCCGGTGCTGACCATTGAAGATGCCCCACGGTTTGGATGGCGGGGAGTGCATGTGGATATGGCACGTAATTTTCACAGCAAAGAAAGCATCTTAAAGGTGATGGACATCATGGCCTGGTACAAGCTGAATGTGATGCATATGCACCTGACCGAAGATGAAGGGTGGAGGATAGAGATCAAAGCATTGCCCGAACTTACTGCTGTGGGTGGACAGCGTGGCCATACCACTAAAGATGCGCCTGCCGTTCATCCTTCTTATGGCTCCGGTCCATTTCCTCATGCTGAAGGGAGTTTTGGAAGCGGGTACTATACTCAGGAAGATTTTGTTGAAATCCTCAAGTATGCAACTGAACGACATATACAGGTGATTCCCGAGATCAATATGCCGGGGCATTCCCGTGCCGCCATCAAGGCTATGGAAGCCAGATACCAGTATTTTATGGACAGGGGTGATGAAGCAGCGGCAGAAGAATTCCGCCTGATCGATCCCGAAGAAACATCTGAATATATTTCAGCCCAGCTGTTTGATGACAATGTGGTCAACGTAGCAAGGGAGTCTGCGTATCGCTTTTTTGAAACGGTGCTTGACGAGATCATCGCCATGTATGAACAGGCAGGCGCACCGCTGGATATTCTGCATGTGGGGGGAGACGAGGTACCTTCAGGGGCCTGGAGCAATTCGCCGATGATTGAAGAAAAAATGAAGGAACTGCCCCATATCACCAAACCCGCCAATATGCATGCCTATTTTTCTGAGAGGGTAACAGAAATCCTTAAGGACAGGAACCTGAAAAAGGCGGGTTGGGAAGAAGTGGCACTGAAGGTAGATCAGGACGGACAACTGGTTCCAAATGTTTCCTTTGCCGATGGCAACATGATCCCATTTGTATGGAACAACCTTTGGGGGGCTCAAGACCTGGGCTATCGCCTTGCCAACAGAGGGTTTCCGGTAGTGTTCAATCATGTTACTGCCTTTTATCTCGATCTGGCCTATGATAATGACCCTGAAGAACCTGGTTTGTACTGGGCTGGTTTTGTAAACCAGAAAAGCCCGTGGCATTACAATCCGTTCAACGTTTTTCAAACCACAACCAGGGATCACATGTGGAGAACCGTAGATATAGAAGAGGAATACCGCGACATGGAGAGACTCAATCCTGATGCCCGGGAAAATATTCTGGGCCTGCAGGTGCAGCTTTGGAGCGAAACCATTATTGGACATCAGTTGCTGGAATCTTTTCTTTTGCCACGCCTGATCAGTTTTGCCGAAACAGCATGGGCACCCGAAAGGAGTTGGGAAACCATGCCTGCCGGTCCACGCTACGAACGCGAGGTGCAGCGCCAATGGAATATATTTGCCAATACGCTTGGGTCAAGGGAGCTACACAGGCTGTCTCAGCTTTTTGGAGGGTACCATTACCGTGTACCGCTGCCTGGGGCCATTGTGGAGGATGGAATGCTGAAAGCCAATATAGAGCTTCCCGGTCTTACTATCCGTTACACCACCGACGGTACTGAACCTACCCGTACGTCCAGGGAATACCAGGGACCGGTAGAGGTGGATGCACCAGTGATCAAGCTCAGAGCATTTGACCGATCAGGTCATCATAGTCGCACGGTTGAGATTTCGGCTGGTTCATGATAATTTGATAATTAGCTATCTGCGAAAATTCTCTTTTATGATGATATTGAACAACAGCCCTTTTTGACTTACATGAATTTTGGTAGATGCGGACTCCCCCTTTTAGGGGGGCGGGGGGTATTGTATCTCTCGAAGTAAACGTAATAACTTTTTCAGAACACATATTCACCCTTATAATAAACTATGGAATGCAATCTCAGAAAATATCGTTTAAAAGGTATGCAGGGCTGGTAGTTCTTGCAGCACTGGTATCTGCTGGTACCTGGTGCTTTTTTCAGAACAGGGACAAGCCCCTTGCTGAAATGGTGATCATTATTGGTGTGGATGGCATGAGCATCCCGGGTTTTCAGAAAGCACAAACCCCAAACATGGATTATCTGGTGCGAAATGGAGCACTCTCTTTTCGCACACGTGGTGTAATGCCCACGGTGAGCGGGCCCAACTGGGCCTCTCACCTTCTTGGGGCAGGACCCGAACAGCATGGGGTTACTTTTAACGGATGGTCCACAGATTATCACTTCATCACCCCAACCGATACCGACCCCGATGGATATTTTCCATCTGTTTTTAACGTTGTAAGGGAACAAATGCCTGATGCAAAAACCGGCTTCTTTTACGACTGGGATGTGCTGATCGATATTTTTAATACCAAAAATATGGATAGGGTAGAATATTCTGATTTTTATACCCGCTCTTTTTCCCTGGCCATACCCTGGATCATGGAACACAAACCTGCACTCACCTTTATCTATATCGGCAATCCCGATGTGGTTGGACATACCTATAAGTGGGAGTCTGACGAATACATCCGCTCCCTCGAGGAGGTAGATATGGCCATAGGTGAATTGATGGATAGCCTCAGGCATGCCAACCTCTTCGATGAAGCACATATTATTATTGCCTCCGACCATGGGGGGATAGATTATGGACATGGCGGAGTCAGTATGGAAGAGATAAAAGTACCCTGGATCATTTCCGGGCCTGGCATCATCAAAAACAGAATGATCGATCAACCCAATGATGTATTCAACACTGCTGCTACTGCAATAAAGCTGCTGGGGCTGGAGCAACCCTTTGCCTGGATAAGCAGACCAGTTTACGGGGCAATTGAAGGAACCTCCCTGGCGGCACAAAACCGCCGTAGCTATGTTCCTCAACCCTTTGGCAATATTTCCAGTGGAATTTACGATCACGATGTAAAACTGGATCTGGAGGTGTTTGCTCATGGCCCGGAGATACGGTATACTTTAGATGGATCAATCCCCACCGCATCTTCGCCTTTGTGGCAGGGTCCGGTGATGTTGAAGGAAAGCACAACCCTTAACGCTTTATCCTTCTATGAAGGGCAGAAAAGCATGCTTACCCAAATCAACTATACAAGGGTTAAGCCGGTTTCAGCTATCCAGCTTACACACCTTCCTTCTGAAAGATATTTTGCAGAAGGACCTGGTACGCTTATCAATTTTCAAAAGGCTTCCAGCAGTTTTACCGATGGCAAATGGCTTGGTTTTCAATCCGATGATCTTATCGCACGGCTTACTCTTCCTGAAAACTCAATGATCAGCAAAGTGAGCCTGGGTTATCTTTATACTCCTGCTTCCTGGATATTTGAGCCACAGTATGTTGTGATTGAAGGTTCTCTGGATGGCAGATCGTGGGAAAAATTAAAGGAAATGGATCATGATCAGATCACTGCTTCCCAATCAACAGGCCGTAATCAACTGGATTTTGAACTGGTGGGTGTACACAATATCAGGTATTTAAGGGTCACTGCCGGCAATATCGGCGTTTGCCCGCCCGGGCATCCCGGCGAAGGCGAACCCGCATGGCTGTTTGTGGATGAAATTCTTGTAAAATGATTTTTGATTTCAGATTTTTGATTTCAGATTTACTCACTACCCAATAACCCAATAACTCATTAACCCAATAACCCAATAACCCAATAACCAATAACTCAATAACCCAATAACCCAATAACCCAATTCCCAAAAATGAAAAAAACATCACTCATCCGCAGATTAAGCATATACCTGTGCATATTGATTTTTGCCGGTGCAGCAACTATGGAAAGCTATGGACAACAGAAAGAACTGGACGACAGCTGGGAAACCCTTCGCAGCCGGCCTTATCCTCAATGGTTCAAGGATGCCAAGCTGGGGATCTTTATCCACTGGGGGGTATATTCCGTGCCATCCTATGGCGGGCCGGAATCTTATGCCGAATGGTATCTTCGGGGGTTGCAGGCTGGTGCACAGCAACGTATCGATTTTATGAAAAAATACTGGGGCGAAGATTTTGAATACGAAGACTTTGCACCACTCTGGAAAGCTGAACTCTTTGATGCCCGCGAATGGGCGGAGATCTTCGAAAGGGCAGGGGCAAAGTACATCATCCTGGTGTCTAAGCACCACGATGGATTTGCCCTGTGGCCCAGTGAGCAGGCCCCGGGATGGAACAGTGTGGATGTTGGCCCCAAAAGAAACATCGTTGCAGAAGTAGCCGAAGCGGTTCGCGAACGAGATATCCGGTTCGGGCTCTATTACTCTCTTCCCGAATGGAACCACCCGCTGCACCGCTGGTACATCGATCCGCACGATCAGATCCATACCTATATCGAGCAGCACATGCTCCCACAATTCAAAGATGTGGTGGGTACTTACAAGCCCGATCTGCTGTTTACCGATGGCGAGTGGTTTAACGATGCCGAAGACTGGCATGCCCGTCAGCTCATTGCCTGGTATTTCGACCTGGTGGGCGACGATGCCATTGTGAACGACCGCTGGGGGCACGGCAGCAACATCGGATACATTACCCCCGAATATAGTTCGGGAGGGATCGAAACCGATCGGCCCTGGGCCGAGGTGCGCGGTATTGGCCGCTCCTTTGGGCTGAATCGTAACGAAAAACTGGAGGCGTACAAAACCCCGGCCGAATTGATCCGGCTTTTTGTCAGAACAGTGGCTTACGGCGGTGGTCTCACCATCAATGTGGGCCCCTATGCCGACGGAAAAATTCCTCTTATCCAGCAAGAACGCATTGAAAAGCTGGGTGAATGGATTCGCACCAATGAAGAGGCCATTTATGCTTCAACTGCCTGGAAACGTCCCGGCGAAGAACGACCGGTAACCCTGGAAAGGATAGACCCGGAGATTGACTTCAACTGGGTGCGAAATTCTCCCGGTCATCCCATTGCCGAAGACCATTTTACCGTGGAATGGACTGGTTATATAAAACCTGACCATACTGCAGAATATCTTTTCTCAGCCATGGTGGATGACGGGATGAGGCTCTTTATCGATGATCAGCTGGTGCTCGATATGTGGGAGCCCCACCAGGAAGGTACCGACTCACAGGCTATGCGCGAAGATACGCAGGCCTCCCTGCAGGGAAGGATTGCACTGGAAAAGGACCGTTTTTATCCGGTGCGTATAGAGTACCATGAAACCGTGCAAAATGCCCGCATCCATCTTTATTGGGAAAGCTCTTCGGTGGAAAGACAAATCGTTCCTCAGCAAAATCTTTTTTCCAAAACATCACTGGCCTTTGGTGACGGCCTTAAAGGAGTTTATCGCTCCATGCGCCAGCATATTGCCTACACCCACAACCACGGAAACCTCTATGCCACCAGTTTTGACTGGCCGGGTGAGGAGCTGGTACTGCCCATTGAGCGGCCACGGCAGGGTACAATCATTACCCTGCTTGGGAGAGACGGTGATTTGCCCTGGAACTACCGTGACGGACAACTGATCATCAATACATCTGTAGTAAAATACAATGAAATCCCCAGCCATTATGCCTGGACTTTTAAGATAGAAAACTATGAATAAAGGAACCTTCCTGTTGCTGCCATTGATGATGGTGATGTTTTTTTTCGGCTGTAAATCTTCTGCCGATGAAATAAGTCTGATACCCATACCGGTAGAAATGAACGTTTCTGGTGCCGGTTTTACAATCAAACCCGAAACCAAACTGGTTTATAATGGTTTAGAACTGGAAGTGATTTCCAATATTGCCACAGAACTCTGGAAAAGTTACCTGGGTTTTGAATTGCAGGCAGAATTTGCCCAATCCGCCTCTTCCAATGCTGTTTTCTTTACCATTAATGATGTTCATGATGAAACCATTGGAGAAGAGGGCTACAGAATTGACATAAGCAGCAACGGTTTGGTCGTTTCTGCCAATAAACCTGCAGGAATACTTTACGCAAGTCAGACGGTTTACCAGTTGATAAGTACTCACACCCACGGCAGGTTGCCGGGTTTGCAAATCACTGACTTCCCCAGGTTTGGCTATCGTGGCCTGCACCTGGATGTTTCGCGCCATTTTCATCCCATGGAGTTCATCTACAAAATGATTGACCAGATGGCCAAACACAAGCTCAACGTGTTCCACTGGCATTTAATCGATGATCAGGGCTGGCGCCTTGAAATCAAGAAATACCCAAAACTTACCGAGGTGGGTGCCTGGCGGGTGGATAAGTCGCACCTGCACTGGGATGCCCGTCCGCTGACAAACGACCGTGAAAATGCCACCTATGGTGGGTACTACACCCAGGATGAGGTCAGGAAACTGGTAGCCTATGCCGCGGAAAGAAATATTACCGTGATGCCCGAAATAGAAATGCCCGCCCACGTAATGTCGGCGCTGGCAGCCTACCCAGAGCTTTCCTGCACGGGTGAGAACCTGGGCGTTCCCCCTGGCGGGGTGTGGCCCATTACACATATTTATTGTGCCGGCAATGAGGATGTTTTTGAATTTCTGGAAAATGTATTGCTTGAGGTAATGGAGTTGTTTCCTTCTGAGTTCATCCACATCGGGGGCGATGAAGCCGATAAAACGGAGTGGAGATCCTGCCCGAAATGCCAGGCGCGCATCCGAAATGAAGGCCTGGCCGACGAGGAAGAGTTGCAAAGCTATTTTATTTCTCGCATGGAACGTTTTCTTAATGCTCACGGGCGTCAGCTCATGGGCTGGGATGAAATCCTGGAAGGCGGTCTGGCCCCTAATGCCACTGTAATGTCGTGGCGGGGAGAAGCCGGCGGCATTGAAGCAGCCAGAATGGGGCATACCGTGGTCATGACCCCGGGCAGTCACTGTTATTTCGACCATTACCAGGGCGATCCGGATATTGAACCCCTGGCTATTCATGGTTATACTACGCTCGCCAAAGTATATTCTTACGAGCCCATTCCGGCTGAGCTAACGCCCGAAGAGGGAAAACTTGTTCTTGGTGCACAGGCCAACGTATGGACTGAATATATGCCGGATAGCAGGCACGTGGAGTATATGGTCTTCCCAAGGCTGGCAGCCCTTTCGGAAGTGGTATGGTCGCCGGCAGAGCATCGCGACTGGGGCGGTTTCTCCAGAAGAATGCAAACGCAATACGAAAGATATGCAAAGCAGGATATCAATTACTCCCTGAGTGCATTTCAGGTGAGGGCCCTGCCCGAAGTAAACCTTGAAAACAGATGCCTGCGTATTGAACTTGACACTGAGGCTTATGATCCTCAGATCCGGTATACTACCGATGGTTCTCAACCCAATGCCCGCTCTTCCTTGTATAGGGAGCCCTTTGAGATTGATAAAACAACCACCGTTAAAGCAGTGGTTTTTGAGAATGGCCGATCCATGGAACAGGTGATGGAACGGGAGTACTTTCTACATAAGGCTTTTGCCGGAGGCATTCAATTGCGATACCCCAACAGTCCGCAATACGATGGCCATGGAGAGCACAGTCTGGTCAACGGCATCAGAGGTTCCCGCAGTTTTTCCGATGGCAACTGGAAAGGGTTCCTTGGCGACGACCTGGTGGCTGTCATCGATCTGGGAGAGGCGACCACCATTGAGCAGATCAGCGTGGATGCATTGCAAAACTATGCTTCGTGGATATTCCTTCCGCAATGGGTGGCATTTGAAGTGTCTTCTGACGGAAAAGATTTTCATCTGCTGGAAAAAGTGGAAAATGAGTACGATATTTATGACAACGAGCGCAACATCAGGATCTATTCTGCCCCAACCCCGGCTGATGATGTCCGGTTTGTTAGGGTAACGGTTAAAAACCAGGGCGTATGCCCGCCGGGCCACTCAGGCGAAGGTCAGCCTGCATGGTTGTTTGTGAGTGAGATAAAGGTGAATTGATTCAATATAATTCAGACTAAGGAATTTTGTAAAGATGATAAGAAAATATTTACTGCCTGGTCTGGGATTGGCCGGAGGGATTTTAGGATATTCCTGTCAAATGAAAGGACAGAGAACTGTTAATGAGATTCCCCGGCAACCCAATATTATTTATATCCTTGCTGATGACCTTGGCTACGGCGAACTTGGCGTTTACGGCCAGCAAAAAATAGAAACTCCCAATATTGATGAACTGGCACGCGCGGGTATTATGTTTACCCAACATTATACCGGTGCACCGGTTTCTGCGCCTGCACGAAATGTCCTTCTTACAGGACTTCACACAGGTAATTCACAGATCAGGGGAAATCATGAATGGGCTGAAAGGGGGAATGTGCGAAGTTATCATGCCATGCTGGCTGATTCAACTCTTGAAGGGCAGCACCCCATGGCTGAAGGCACCATTACCCTGGCGCATCTCCTTAAGGATGCAGGTTATAATACCGCTCTCATTGGCAAATGGGGACTTGGCGCACCCCATACCCACAGCGTGCCCAATAAAATGGGATTCGATTATTTCATGGGATATAACTGCCAGCGTCAGGCGCATACCTATTATCCTGTGCATTTGTATGAAAATCTCAACAGGGTTTATCTTAATAATGATACCGTGGCGCCGCATACACGGCTGCCAGAAGGGGCCGACCCCTATAATCCCGATTCATATGCACCTTTTAACCTTACCGATTATGCTCCTGATGTGTTGTTTGAAGCCATGAGCCGGTATCTGAATGAAAACAATCCGCGGACAACAGGGAAGCCCATCTTTTTGTATTGGGCCACACCCATTCCGCACGTTCCGTTACAGGCTCCGCAGAGCTGGGTGGATTATTACGTGGAAAAATTCGGTGATGAAGAACCCTACCTGGGTCAGCAGGGCTATTATCCACACCGCTATCCCAATGCGGCTTATGCAGCTATGATTTCTTATCTTGATGAAAGGGTTGGGCAATTGATACAACAGTTGAAGGACATGGACATTTACGATAACTCACTAATAATTTTTACTTCTGACAATGGCGCCACATTTTCTGGTGGAGTAGATCCTGCTTACTTTCAGAGCAATCATCCCTTTCTCCCTGAATATGGTTGGGGTAAGGGGTTTCTCCATGAAGGAGGAATCAGGGTGCCTATGATTGCGACCTGGCCCGGTGTTATTGAACCTGGTTCCGTAACCAATCATGTTTCGGCATTCTGGGATGTGTTACCCACATTCCTGGAAGTTGCAGGTGCAGAAGTTACTGTGAAAACCGATGGTATCAGCTTTTTGCCAACATTACAGAGAAAACCACAGCCCAAACATGAATTCCTTTACTGGGAATTGCACGAGTATAATGGACAACAAGCTATAAGAATGGGCAACTGGAAAGCCATCCGCAAAAATATTTTCGGGGGCAATATGGAAATTGAGTTGTATGACCTGGAAACTGACGTTCAGGAACAGAACAATCTTGCAGCAGACTACCCCGAGCTGGTTTCGCAAATGGAAAGGATTATGCGGGAGTCGCACAAACCTGCTGCCATTGAAAAGTTTAATTTTAATTAATAAGTTAAAAGTAAAATATCACCCTTTCAGGGTTCTGGTTTTCATGATTCTAATTAGTTCTATAATTCTGTTACCCCTTCGGGGTTTGGAAATCATGAAAAAAATATTGACTTTTTTTAATCCCGAAGGGATGACATGATTATAGAAAATGCAGGATCACTAGACCAATTAAACCCCGAAGGGGGTGACATGATTTCAGAATTAACAGATGAATAACTTCATAAACAGATGAACAGACCCATCCTATTGACCCTTTGCGCAGCCGCCGGCGCAATGCACAGCTGCAACGGGGTTTCAGAAAAACAAACCCCATTACCCAATGTGATAATCATTTATACCGATGATGTTGGGTATGGAGATGTGGGGGCATATGACGGAAGGATCCCCACTCCCAATATTGACAGGCTGGCACGTAATGGACTAA
>RECE01000339.1 GCA_007694165.1 Bacteroidota bacterium | reverse complement strand
AAGGCGACAAGGCGAAGCTGTATAGGCATACTGCGAGCTGAAGGCAACGAAGCAGATGACGTAATAAAAACTAACGATTTAGGAATGTAAAGTTTTTACGAAGAACGAGTCTAAACCATTGCATTAAAAGTTTGAAATTGCAAGCTAAATAATTGGTTGACATTTAGTTGAATGTTTTTCAGCAGGTCTTCATTGCTGCTGTCATTGATGTTTTATAACCCCCGGGGAAAAAGCAGTTTTCCCATCACACTTGCATAAAAAAGTGCAGCATCTGCGATTGGATTTATTTTGTAATTTTGATAGATTGAACAAGAAAACAAACACAACATTCGAAACAGGAAAAGAAAAAATACATGGCAAGATTTGAAATTGTAATGCCCTCATTGGGCGAAAGCATAACAGAAGCCACCATTACCCGATGGCTTAAGCAGGTTGGTGATAAAGTTGCTGAGGATGATGCAATTGCAGAAATAGCAACAGACAAGGTTGATTCAGAAATTCCATCGCCTGTGGCAGGAGTAATTAAAGAACTACTCTTCCAGGAAGGTGATGTGGCTGAAGTTGGGAAACCGATTGTGATTGTTATGACAGAGGGAGAAGAAGTTGATGCCGAAGAAAAGGCTGAAACATCCAAAGAAAAGACCGACGCACCCTCCGCTCAACCTCCATCTGACAGCAGCAAATCTGACCCGCTTGAAATCACAACAACTGCAGCCATAAGTTCCAAAGGACCTTCAGGCAGGTTTTACTCTCCCCTGGTAAGAAACATTGCCCGTGAAGAGAAAATTACCTTGGAAGAGCTCGACAAAATAGAAGGCAGTGGAAAAGAGGGAAGAGTAACCAGAGATGACATGCTCACCTACCTCAAAAACAGGAGCCACAGCCCAAAGACAGAACCACAGCAAACAAGCACATCACCATCAACTGCTGCAGGAGGCCGACCGGTAAGTGCCCCCAATGTAAAAACAGACTCCGGTGATGAAGTAATTGAGATGACACGTATGCGCAAACTGATCGTGGATCACATGGTCAATTCAGAAGCTACCAGCGTGCATGTTACTTCGGTTATTGAAATTGACGTTACCAACATGGTACACTGGCGCGAAAAGCACAAGAAGACTTTCGAAAGGCGGGAAGGAGAAAAGCTCACCTTTACCCCTATCTTCATTATGGCAGTTGCCAAAACGCTTAAGGAGTTTCCCATGCTCAATGCGAGTGTGAGCGGTGACAAAATCATCCTTCGAAAAAACATTAATATTGGTATGGCAGCGGCTCTGCCTGGTGGTAACCTTATCGTGCCGGTTATTAAAAATGCCGACCACCAGAGCCTCATTGGCCTGGCCAAAAAGGTAAATGACCTGGCGGTAAGAGCACGCAACAACAAATTGCAACCCGATGAAATCCAGGGAGGAACATTTACCTTGACCAATCTGGGTAGTTTTGACACCATCATAGGAACCCCCATCATCAATCAGCCCCAGGTAGCCATTCTGGCCACCGGCTCCATCAAGAAAAGACCGGTTGTAATAGAAACCGAACAAGGCGATTTGATTGGTATCCGACACATGATGTATTTATCTATGTCATACGACCACCGTATCGTAGACGGTGCCCTCGGGGGCATGGCCCTCAAGCGAATGGGCGAGCATTTACAAAACTGGGATATCAACCAGGTAGTCTGAACGCTTTTGCTAATAGGATGAAATAATTTTCAGGCCCCGTGTAAATCAGAATAATGTTGATTTACACGGGGCCTTTGTTTTTATTTTCTTAATTTCGCAGGGTAAAGCACGATGTAAAAGCATCGAAATTCCGCTTAAAACCTTAACGAACTCTAACCGAGCACACCTAAAAAAAAATCCATGCAACTCAAACTAAAACGCCCAATCGCTTTTTTTGATATTGAAAGTACCGGTACCAACGTTGTAAAAGACCGGATAGTGGAAATATGCATTTACAAGCTCATGCCTGATGGTACATCAGAAACCAGGCTAAGGCGTATCAACCCGGGTATCCCCATTCCTGCTGAAGTAACTGCCATACATGGCATTTCGGACGCAGATATTGCCAATGAACCCACTTTCAAACAAGTTGCCAAATCTCTTTTCGACCTGCTAAAAGATTGTGACCTGGCAGGATATAACTCCAATAAATTCGATGTTCCCATTCTCATTGAAGAATTTCTCAGATGTGATGTGGATTTCAATCTTAAAAACAGGAACCTGGTGGATGTGCAAAACATTTTTCATAAAATGGAGCCCCGCACCTTAAAAGCTGCCTATAAATTTTATTGCAACAAAGAACTGGTAGACGCACACACGGCAGAGGCTGATACCATGGCTACCTATGAAATATTGCTTTCGCAGATTCAGCGTTACGAGGACACTGAATACGAAGATCGCGATGGCAAGATTACCAAACCCATCTGCAACGATATGGAAGCTTTGTACCAGTTTTCATACAACCACCGCAATGCCGACCTGGTTGGACATATTGTTTACAATGCCAAAAAGCAGGAAACTTTTAATTTTGGCAAACACAAAGGGAAAACTGTAGAAGAGGTTTTCAGCAAAGAACCACACTATTATGACTGGATAATGAATGCAGACTTTCCTTTGTACACCAAAAATGTAATCAAGGAAGTCAGGTTCAGAGCCCTTGAAAACTCCAATATGATCATCAAAAAATAATCTCCTTACTACAGATGAAAATTATCTGCATTGGAAGAAACTTTATTGAGCACGCCCACGAACTCAACAACCCTGTTCCGGCCAATCCGGTTTTCTTCCTCAAGCCCGAAACAGCCCTCATCAGGGCGGGCTTACCTTTTTTTTACCCTGATTTTTCGCAGGATGTCCATTATGAGGTTGAGTTGGTGCTGCGTATCAATAAGCTGGGCAAGCATATAAGCGAAAAATTCGCCCATACCTATTATGATGCTGTAGGTATAGGGATAGATTTCACAGCACGCGACCTTCAGAATGTATGCAAACAAAAAGGATTGCCATGGGAAGTCGCCAAAGCATTTGATGGGTCTGCCCCGGTAAGCAGGTTTATTCCCAAAGAACAATTTCCCGACTTGTATGATATTAATTTTTCACTGGCCAAAAATCAAGAGACCGTGCAAAAAGGCAATTCAGGGATGATGATATTCAATTTTGAAAAAATCATTGCTTACGTATCAAAATTTATGACCCTGAAAATGGGTGACTATATCTTTACCGGAACACCTGCAGGTGTGGGGCCGGTAAAGCAGGGAGATGATTTACAGGCTTTCATCGGGGACCAAATTATGTTACAATTACCTGTAAAATAACCCGTTCATTCAAATTACGTAAAACTTGTAGGTTTTTTGAAATAATTAACACCATCTTTATACCATGTTTTGAAACCAT
Organism: Bacteroidota bacterium; assembly: GCA_007694165.1. Lineage (GTDB taxonomy): Bacteria > Bacteroidota > Bacteroidia > Bacteroidales > UBA7960 > SKVR01. The sequence continues at coordinate 10,133 of RECE01000339.1, read as the reverse complement.
AATTTGGGGGTATATTTCTTCGGCAACTTATGCAATAGCGGCAGGAATTGCTATAAATTTTTTATTTTTGGTGCCGGATTTTCATTTTACCAGGGAGTAGGCAAACTATACAGTTCAGTGTTTAAAGGAGTTACTTAATATATAAGTGTTTTTATGAAAGAAAAAACAAACAGGGAAATCATTTCAAAATTTATTATCTCAGGGTTCTTTCTGGGCATCTTCTTCCCCATTGCCGCTATTGCTATAGAACTTATCAGTAAGAGATTAGCCTTATCTACCGAAAACCTTGCCCGTATACATACCGAAACTGTGGTACTTTACATTTTTTACTCTGCACCATTGGTATTGGGCTTTGTTGCTTATATCATGGGAAAAAACTTTGCTAAAAAATCACGTGAAATCAATGTGAATGCTGAGTCACAAGTAAAAAAGGCAGGTAAAATATTTGATTTTACAGAAAGACTATCTCAGGGAGAAATTGATGTTGATTATAGTTTTGATGATGGCACTGATGATCAGGATCGCATTGGCAATTCACTTGTGAGGCTCAGAGATTACCTGAAAGAGAACAAAAGGGAGGAAGAAATCCGTCGCAAGCAGGAGCAGCAGCAAAACTGGGCTACCGAAGGTATGGCCAAATTTGGCGATATCCTCAGGCAAAACAACGACAACATAAACGAACTCTCTTATAATATCATAAGCAACCTTGTGGAGTATATGAGCGCAAGGCAGGGAGGCGTTTTTATTCTCAACGACAATGATAAAAACGATGTTCACTTTGAATTGACAGCCTGCTATGCATACAGCCGCAAAAAATTCCTGGAAAAACGCATCGAATGGGAAGAAGGACTCGTGGGAGCCTGCGCCCTGGAACAAGAAACTATTTTACTGAAAGATGTACCAGAAGAACATGTAACAATAACCTCCGGACTGGGAGAAACAAAACCGGGCTGTATCATCCTTGTACCCCTTAAAGTCAATGACCAGGTACATGGTGTTATTGAATTGGCATCGCTGCGGGTATTTCATGAGTTTGAAACAGAATTTCTGAAAAAAGTGGCAGAGAGCATCGCCTCTGTTATTTCCAGTGTAAAAATCAATCTTCAAACAGCAAAACTGCTAAAAGAGTCACAGGAACAAGGAAGGATACTGGCATCTCAGGAAGACGAAATGCGCAGAAACATGGAAGAGCTCAACTATGCCAAAGAAGAGGCTGCCAAACAGGGGGAGCTGCTTGCCAATTTCACCAATGCTGTAAACCATACCCTGGTAAGAGCCGAATACAGTACCCAGGGAACACTGATCTATGCCAATACGCGCTTTCTCACCAAACTGGGGTATTCGAGCAACAAAGATGTGGAAGGAAAACATATCTCTATCTTTATCAATGAAAAAGATAAAAAATGGTTTTTTGAAATATGGGACGACCTGGCAAAGGGCGGAAAACACTTTGAAGGAGATATGAAACACGTAACCAAACAGGGAAAAGATTTCTGGTCGATGGCTACCTATACTTGCGTGAAAAATGCCGACGGCTCCATAGAAAAAATCCTCTTCCTGGGGATAGATATCACCGAACAAAAGAAACAAAACCTGGATTACGAAGCACAGCTTGAAGCACTGAACAAAAACAACCTGAAAATTGAGTACAATCCCGATGGTTCTATTATTGAGGCCAACTCCAGATTTCTTGAAATATCAGAAATCCCGAGGGAGAAACTCAATGACTTCAGTGTTTACAACTTTGTTGAGGAAGGTACTGAAAACAGTTTCAAAAAGATTTGGCACAATATTCTCAAAGGCATTCCCCATGAAACCCAGTTCAAGCTGGTTACTGCATCAGGACTGGAAAAGTGGATCGAAGGAACCTATTACACCGTAAGAGATATGTATGGCGATGTTTTCAAGGTGATTTACCTTGCCGGCGACATTACTACCAAAAAAGTGGTAGAGCTTGAAAATGACAGACAAACACTTTTAGTCAAGCAACAGGAAGAACAACTTCGCATCCAGCAGGAAGAAATAAAAAGCCAGCATATTGAATTTAAAGAAAAGATGCAACAACATATCCAGGAGATTGAATCAGTAAAAGTGCGCAACGAAAAAACTCTTGAAGGTGCTCTTGATGCAATTGTAACCATTAACCAGGAAGAAAAAATTGAATTTTTCAACAAAGCTGCCGAGGAGTTGTGGGGCCTTGACAAAAATGATGTTTTAGAAAAAGATGTAAGATTGATTTTGCCTGCGCCTCATAACAAAGAACTCTCAGGCAAAATAATCGCCTTCCTCAAATCTGACAAAAATCATTTAAAAGGTAACAGAACCGAGGTAAACATTGTCAATAAGAGTGGCGAAGAAATACCCGTATTGTTGACACTCTCAGAGGTGAAAATTGGCGAGGAATATACCTACACAGCATTTATACAGAATATATCGGTGGAACTATTCTGATATTTAGAACCATCGCCCTTTATCTAATACTACTATGAAGCATGAAAGACTGAGATTAGAAGCAGAACGGATCATTAACGAGTTGAAGAAGAAGAAAAAACCGGAGGATGAAGTCAGCTCGGACAAGATTGTTCATGAATTACAGGTTTACCAGATTGAACTTGAATTGCAAAATGAAGAGCTCAAAAGATCTTCCGAAGAGCTTGACAAATCTCATAAAAGGTTTACAGACCTTTTTGAACATGCCCCTATTGGGTATTTTCTTCTCAGTGAAAGCTTTTCTATTCTCAACGTAAACCAGTCAGCAACCATAATGCTCAATCTTGCCAAAGGAAACATCATTGGCAAGGCTTTTCCAAAATTCATACACCCCGATTTCCAGGACATATTTTATTTTCTCTCACGCGAGGTCCTGGAATCAGGGAATCTGCTTACCGAAGAGATTAAAATAAGAACAGGTCATGGGGAAGAATTCTACGTCCAGTTGCAATGCATCAGAGATACCGATCTCAGCACAAAAGCCAATAGAATCCGACTGGTGATGATCGATATTTCTGAGCGGAAAAGCATTGAAAAAGAATTAAAAAGGTTCAGGGCTGCCCTGGACAGTACCGATGACAACATTTTTCTCATCGACTATAACACTACCCATTTCATTGATGTTAACGATTCCGCATCCCGCAATTTGGGCTATTCCAGAGAAGAGTTTCTCGACCTGAAACTGGTGGACATTAACCCCAAATTTAATGATGAATTCATTACTGATTTACGCAATACCCATCTCAATGAAATGGACAAAAACGTAACCATTGAATTGGACTACTGCAAAAAAGACGGAACACTGGTAAATCTGGAAGTTTACCTTAAAGCCACCAGGATTGATGACGAAAAAATCATCGTAGCCATAGCAAGGGATATTTCGGAAAGGAAAAAAAATCAAAACAAACTAGCGCAATATGCCAAAGAACTGGAAGAGATTAATACAGGAAAAGACAAATTCCTGTCCATTATTTCTCATGACCTCAGGGGGCCATTTCTTGGACTGAAGGGGTATACACAGATGCTCATTGAAGAATATGACATGCTGGAAAAAGAAGAAATCCTCGATTATCTGGGCAAAGTACACGAATCAAGCAAAGACCTTTACACCCTGGTGGACAACCTGCTAAAATGGTCCAGGCTTGAGCTGGGCAAAATCCCCTTTGAACCCATGGTGTTCAACCTTCATCTTGAACTGGAATCATTGATGAAGTTGCTTACTGGCATAGCCGCCAAAAAGGGAATTAAGCTTCATAACAAAATCCAGAAGGATCTTTACTCCTTCGCTGACAGGCTCATGCTAATCTCCATCATACAGAACCTTGTGGGCAATGCCATCAAGTTTACCAGGAAGAACGGATGGGTAAAAGTAAGTTCAACCACTTCCGGTGATATTATTACCATTATAGTGGAAGATAATGGCGTGGGAATGACAGATGACATAAAAGACAAACTCTTTACCCTTGATAAAGGCCATACATCGAGAGGTACATCAGGAGAAAAGGGTACCGGCTTCGGGCTGATTATCGCCAAAGAAATGGTAAAAAAAATGGGTGGAGATATTGCTGTGGAAAGCGAACCCATGAAAGGAACAAAATTCTCCTTCACGCTTAAAAAATCAGATTTTAATCCTGCTAATTAGTGGAAATCACAACACAATAAAGAAGACTTAACATCAGTATGTCCAGAATTAACAGGGATTATTACATTGAAAATGACACTTTATGGCTTGCCAGAGATTTATTGGGAAAATACCTCTACTGCCACTCAGATCAGTATGGACCTGGTGGCGGAATCATAACTGAAACTGAAGCCTACCTTGGGGCAAACGATCGTGCCTCGCATGCATACGGAAACCGGCGAACACAGCGTACCGAAACCATGTTTAAAACCGGAGGCATTGCATATGTATACCTCTGTTACGGAATTCACCACCTCTTTAATATCGTAACCGCTGCTGAAGATATTCCCCATGCAGTTTTGGTGAGGGGCATACTACCCATGGCAGGCAACATAAATATGGAAAGAAGAACCGGCCGGAAAGTTCCGTTTTTGCTCGATGGCCCGGGAAAGCTTACCAGGGCCATGGGTATCACCACCCATCTGAATGGTGCTGCGCTTGACCAGGATACTATATGGCTGGAAGACAAAAGCATACAAGTACCGGATGCTGTAATTTCAGCCACACCAAGAATTGGAGTAGACTATGCCGGAGAAGATGCAAAGCTCCCATACAGATTTGTGCTGGATGACAAACCGTTTTTGATGCAACTTGCATGAGCGGCAATAATACCCTTCGGCAGTTAACCGCTTATCTTAATTTCACTATTTTTGCACCCAGCAAAACAAATACAAAAAAATACCTATGGAAACCATTTCAAAAATTATCCTGAAACCAGGAAAAGACGAAGCCATTAAAAGATTTCACCCCTGGGTTTTCAGCGGTGCCATAAAGAATAAAGTGGGCTCTCCCACTGATGGTGGCCTTGTGGAAGTGTTTTCCCATCAGGACGAATACCTCGGAACAGGTTTATTTCAGGATGCCTCCATTGCGGTGCGCATCATGGCTTTTGCCCCTGAGAGGCCACAGGTGCTTGATGCAGAATACTGGTACAGCAAACTTTTTAAAGCCTGGAAGCTCAGAGTGCAACTGGGGCTCACAAGCAACGAAAGCACCAACGTTTATCGCCTGATTCATGGAGAAGGCGACCAGTTGCCAGGTCTTATCATCGACCATTACAACGGAAATCTTGTTATTCAAGCTCATGCAATAGGGATACACCAGAATATTCATTTGATTGCAGAAGGACTGAAGAGTATTTATGGCAGCCATCTGAAAAGCATTTATTACAAAAGCACGGAAACGCTACCCGGAAACTATGCCCGGAATGAAGATACCGAAGGATTTTTGTTTGGAGAAAACGCAACGGATGTGGTATTTGAATACGGCCATAAGTTCGAAATCGACTTTGTTAAAGGTCAAAAGACAGGTTTCTTTATTGACCAGAGAGAAAACAGACAATTGCTGGCAAGATATTCCAAAGGGAAAAAAGTACTGAATACATTTTGCTACTCAGGTGGGTTTTCAGTCTATGCATTACAAGCTGGAGCAGCATATGTTGAATCACTCGACAGTTCAAAGAGAGCCATTGAACTGACAGAAAAAAACGTAGAACTGAACTTCCCCGGATGCAAAAACCACGAAGTAATTGTTGCTGATGCAGTGCAATACATAAGGGAAAGTGATGTTATCAGAGATGTAATCATCCTGGATCCACCGGCGTTTGCCAAGCATACCAATGTAAGACACAATGCCGTGCAGGGCTACAAAAGACTCAATGCAGAAGCCATCCGCAGAATTGCTCCCGGTGGAATACTTTTTACCTTCAGTTGTTCGCAGGTAGTAAACATGTCGCTGTTTAAATCGACTATTATGGCCGCAGCTATAGAAGCCGGAAGGCAAGCGAAAATCCTGCATCAGATGTCGCAACCGGCAGACCACCCTGTAAACGCGTTTCATCCTGAAGGCGAATACCTCAAAGGACTAGTATTGTATATTGAATAGCACAATCAACCAAAAACAAAAGTCAACAAAGAAATTAACTTCACTTGTATACGTATCGCGACATCTGGAAGATATCCTACCCCATCATTATTGGGTTGGTAGCTCAAAATATCATGCTGGTTATCGACACGGCTTTCCTGGGGCGTGTTTCAGAAATAACCCTGGGAGCTGCTGCCATTGGTGGAGTCTTTTATCTGTGTTTGGTCATGCTGGGAACTGGGTTTGCCATTGGCGGGCAAATCATGATAGGAAGGAGAAACGGAGAAGCCAACTACGGAGCCATTGGCAAAGTGTTTGACCATACCCAGATTTTCCTTGCGTTGCTGGCCCTTTTTCTATGGATACTGCTCAATTTCGTGGCGCCGCCATTTTTGCGCTTTTTCATTAGTTCGCCGGCCATACTTCAGGAGAGTCTTATTTTTATCAACTACCGAAAATATGGTTTGCTCTTCGGGTTTTTGGTACTGGGATTCAATTCATTATATATTGGCAACACCAAAACCAAAGTGCTTACATTAAGTACCTTCGTTATGGCCTTTATAAATATCGTTCTTGATTATGTATTGATTTTTGGACATTATGGCTTCCCCGAAATGGGGATTGCAGGAGCCGCCCTTGCTACCAATATAGCAGAACTCTTCACCTTTGTTTTTTACCTGTCATGGTCCTTTTTTCGAAAAGATCATCTGTTTTTCAGGCTGTTTCATTTCAGAAAACCAGACTGGGTATTGCTTAATTCGTTGCTCAAACTGGCTGTACCTGTTATGTTTCAGTATTTTTTTTCCTTCTCTGCGTGGTTTGTATTTTTTCTTATCATAGAACAAATCGGAGAAACCGCTCTTGCAGCCTCCAATATAACAAGAAGTGTATACATGGTGTTGATGATTCCTGTGTGGGGTTTGAGTGCATCAGTAAATACACTGGTAAGCAACACCATTGGCCGTGGACAAACAGAAATGGTAATGCCCTTAATTTACAAAGTATTACTCATAGGAGTATTGATTAGTATTGTTTCGGTACAGGTTATCATTTTTCTTCCGGATCCCATTGCGGGTTTCTATACCGATAATCAGCACCTCATCGATGCCACCACTCCGCTGCTCAGGGTTATCAGCGTTGCCCTTGTTGCATTTGCTTTTGGGATGATCCTGTTTAATGGACTTTCGGGAACAGGAAAAACCATGCTTGCACTCAAAATTGAAGTCTTAGCCATTACCTTTTACCTGCTCACCACCCTCATCCTTGCTTTTTACCTCAAAGCCCCGGCAAATGTAGTATGGATGGTCGAAATTGTTTATTTTTCTGCAATGGGTTTGTTTGCCTTTATAGCCCTGAAGAGAAGCAACTGGCGAGAGCACATTGTGTAAAAGAGGCTAACCTGATTATGTCCTTACCAGCACTTTGTTTTCTGATTAACAGCATAATACATCTTTGATAATCGCAGCATATATTAAATGGAGCGTACCCAGGCCTTGGCGGTGACACCTTGCGATACAGAACCAAAGCTAAATCTCAAATTCTTAACAGTACCAAAGTGTAAATGCATTAATACAACTCTACTTTAATGTGGGGCAATTGCTGGCAAATCAAATCCTTATTCCTGGTTTCAGAAGGTATGGTAAGCTGAGATAGTTTGGGAAGCTTTTCAATGCCATACACAGGATGAGAAATTGGGTTTCCCCCAAGATAGATACCCTTCAGCGACGACTTTTCAGGTTCTTCAATACTTATTTCCTCTATCTGGTTCTGGGTGAGCCCCAGAAACTGAAGGTTTTTCATGGTGAAAATTCCCTTTGGAATACTTGAAATGGAATTTCCTCCCAGGAAGAGTTCCCTTAATTTTTCCATTTCATGCAATACAACAGGAAGAGATGCAATGTTGTTGAACCTGAGATTGATATGTAACAATGATTTCAATTCACACAAAACTTCAGGAAAGCTCCGGAAACTATTTTCCGATAAATCAACATGTTTCAGGTTTTCAAGCAGTGCAAAACAATCAGGCAAAGCGTTTAATTTGTTGCCCCTGATAATAATAGTTTCCAGGGATGTGAGGCAGCAGAAATCCTCTTCGATGCTTTCGAGCAGATTGTTGTGTAAATCTAATTTTGTAAGCTCCTGAAGTTCTGAAAGTATGCCATCAAGCCTTGAGATCCGGTTCCAGCTTACATTCAATTCTCTCAAGGTATGCAAGTTGCCAACACAATAGGGAACGAGAGTAAAGCTATTTTCAGCAATAGAAAGTTTCTGAAGAAATTTGAGATTCACAAGCTCATTGGGCAATTGTTGCAGTTTATTCCAATCCAGATTTAGTTCACGCAAAGAGCTTAATTCCCCCAGGGAAGCCGGTAGATGACAAATCCTGTTGTACTGCAGATCGAGTTTTTGCAGGTTCTGCAATTTAGCAGTTTCTTTGGGTAGGGTGCTTAAAGTATTCCATCCCAGGGAAAGGGTTCTGAGTTCGCGTAAGTTTTTTATATTTGACGGTACTTCCCCGATTTTGTTATCTTTCAAATCCAGGTGCTCCAGTGAAATTAAACGAAGAATCACTTTGGGGAAATTCAGCAACCTGTTCTGACAAACAGATAACTTTTTCAGTAGTCCCAACCCGGCCAGCTCGTCAGGCAGGTTAGACAATTTGTTCTTATTGAGAATTAACTCCTGTAAATTAACAAGCTTGCCTATTTCTGCAGGCAGTTCGGTCAGCCCCTGATCACTCAGGTCAAGTTTTATTACCAACGCAGGCTTTTCCAGGGCTTCCTGCAGGGAATATTTTACTGAATTCAATGTAATTACTTCTTTATGGGTTTTTACTGATTTGTCAGGCGAATATACATTTTATTGGCGATTCTGCCTCAATTATTATTGGCAATAAAATCGGCAATCCATGGTATAAGTCATGATAAATAATTGCTATCCTGAATTTGTTTATTAATGGCTTGCTAAATCTATATTTTTATGAGATCGTGAACAATAAATATGTAAAAAAATACGTAGGTTTGCAGGGTATTTTAAGGCCGGATACACTTTGCAGGCAACAGGCTTTTTCAGGTTAATTATATCGACACAATGAAATTGAAATATTTTCTCTCTATATCTCTGATTACGTTCAGTATTTTTTTAATCAATCCCACCCATCCGGGAAACCTTGATATTACGGAAAACTTCTCCGACAGGAGCCTTGAGCATCCTCCGAACTATTCAACTCCCTGGGTAGATTCTGTTTTCAACTCCCTTACCCTGGAGCAGCGCATCGCGCAGCTGCTGATGATAGAGGTAAGCACCAATCAGAACAGAACCTATTACAACCGCATCGAACGACTCATCAATAACCATAACATTGGAGGAATTGTATTTTTCAAAGGGGGTCCCGCATCCCAGTTGAATCTTACGAATCATTGGCAAAAACTGGCCCAGACACCCATGTTGCTTGCCATGGATGCCGAGTGGGGCTTGTCCATGCGTTTGGACAGCACCATCAGTTTCCCACGACAGGTTACCCTGGGAGCCATTACCAATGAAAGACTGATTTATGAACTCGGGCTGGAAATGGGGCGCCAAAGCAAACGCATGGGGATGCACATCAACTTCTCCCCTGTTGTAGATGTCAACTCCAACCCGGACAATCCTGTTATCAACTCCCGTTCTTTTGGTGAATGCCGATACAATGTCACCCGAAAAGGTATGGCTTTGATGTTTGGCATGCAGGATGCAGGCATCATTGCCACAGCAAAGCATTTTCCCGGTCATGGCGATACCGACGTGGACTCTCATCATGCTCTCCCGGTTATCAATCAACCTTATGCTGAGCTTGACTCTATCCATCTGTTTCCATTCCGGCATCTCATTGATAAAGGACTAATGTCGGTTATGGTGGCCCACCTCAATGTACCATCCCTTGACCAGACAGAAAAACTGCCATCAAGTCTTTCCAGGGAAATCGTTACTGAATTGCTCCAGGTAGAGATGGGCTTTAACGGACTGGTCATAACCGATGCATTGAACATGAGGGGTGTTTCCGGCTCTCATAAATCCGGAGAACTGGAAGTGGCAGCATTGCTTGCCGGAAACGACATTT
>RECE01000197.1 GCA_007694165.1 Bacteroidota bacterium | reverse complement strand
ACCGCCCCAAACGAAAACCCCTGAACGCAATCATATCCCTCAATGTGTCGATCTGAAAATGCAACACCTGGCCTTCTATCCGTTTCCCAAACATTTCACTGATTTTATCCCCTCCGGGAACATCATACCTGTAATACAGCACATAAACCTGATCCAGATCATAACCGTGACTCTGAATTTCCTCTTCTGAAAATCCCTCAGACCGGAATAGCTCCACACATTTATAATGGACAGGAGGTATGGGCTGAGAATCACTTTCAGCATGATAATAGAACGAAAATTCCCTTTTGGCGAGCGCCTCAGCCATGATGGGCACCCGGCTCTTAAGCAATCCTGATGGCGGAAGCTCAATTACCGGCAACCCTTCCTCGCTTATTGTATAAGGCTCACCTTCAGGCTGATTCATGGCAATCCAGGCACTCCCCGTGAACCCATCAGGAATAACAAATACAGACTGAACGGATGGAGTGTATTGTGAGTCGGGAAGAGAACCTGCTCTGACAAAGGCTTCCGGCATGGTAACCTGACCGGCAGTTCTTCCCTCAGCTTTATGTGGCAGCAAAACCAAAATATTATCCCTAAAATAAATCTGCACCCTGATTTTTTCATCTGAATCATTGAAATTTCCTATTTCGAAAAAATTCTGTCCCCCATCATCTGAAGCCATAGCCTCCAAAAGATACATCTCCCAATAGCCATCCTGGTGAATTGCATCAGAAATCGAATAAGCATACCTTAGCATAGAAGTGGAAGAAACAGTAAAGTATCCGTTATGGAAAGTTAATGTCCGCTCATCTTTCTGGCAATTTCCGATATCTAAGGGCACCCACTCCCCTTCCAGCCAATGGTTTATGTCCTCTGTATTTTCAATTTCCCGGGCATGGCTGCAAATACCCGCCAGCAGAAAACTCAAACTGATGATGATAGCCCTGTTTGTCATGTCGTTAGGTTTTAAAGAAGAAAAATTAAGGAATAAGTTATATCCGGAAAACAGATTTAAAAAAAATCACAGTCTTCCTGTAACATTTCATAACATAACGCAATAAAATGCATAATTATTTCCAGGCAGCAATAATTCCCTCTGAGAAACCCCAAAAAAAAGTCAGGACATGAACTGTAGCCATGCCCCGACAAATAAACTTATGAAGGGAATCCTAACAAGGTTATCCCTTCATCAAAAAAAATCTGCCACTGAATCAAATTCTCACCGGCCTGCCATTTTCATCCACAGCTGCAAAAACAAACATCGCATCCATGGCAATTATAATCTCTTCAGGATTTTGAATCCCTTTTTCTATTACCACTTGTACCATCAGTTTTACACCGCGCAATTCCTTTACCTCGGCTCGTATCTCTATAAAGTCGCCGGCCTTCAAAGGTTTTAAAAACCGGATTTTCTCCACGGTTACCGTCACAAGTTTCTGGTTGGTGTATTTACGGGCAGCAATATAAGCCACCTCATCCATCCATTTCATGGCGTCGCCCCCAAAGAGGTCTCCGTTATCGTTCAGGTATCGCGGCATAACTACCCGCTGCTGCATTGCAATTATCATATCTCTTTTTTATTTGCAAAATTAATAAAATAATTTTACTATTATGAACTATTGTTCATTACCTTTGTAGTGAACCTTTACTCTTTATTAATATGTCACCACGTCACAAAAGATTTAGAAAAGTCATCAGCCCCCCGGTCATCAAAGGATACAAACCCTATGGACCAGATATTTCACTTGCCCGCTCAGAGCCCGTTGTAATGCTCTTTGAGGAATATGAAGCACTCAAGCTGTGCGACTATGACATGCTTAACCACGAAGAGGCTTCAAAAGCCATGCATGTATCGCGCCCCACGTTTACCCGTGTATATGCGGCAGCTCGTCAAAAAATTGCCAAAGCATTTGTAGAAGGTCGCCCCATCTCCATTGAAGGAGGAAAAGTATATTTCGACAGCGACTGGTACCATTGCCACAGCTGCCATTGCTATTTCAACAATCCGGAAATGGACAAAAAGATAGAGGCTTGCCCGCTGTGTGGCAGCAATACATTCTCTAACTATGACATGGAATCACAGGACCAGCATAAACATCCCTGCCATGAAGAAAAAGACAACCATGGCTGCGGCCAGGGAAACAGAAAGAGAAAAGGAAAGATGCAGGGCTAATGAGCAGACTTTAATGCTCTTCAGATATGCAAGAGCAGTTTAATATTTTAAAACAGATTAATTATGAAGATAGCCATTTCATCCACCGGAAACACGCCGGGATCACGCATCGATAAACGCTTTGCCCGCTGCAGCTATTTTGTCATCTACGACAAGGAAAGCGGTGGAATAGAATACCTGCCCAATCCTGCCAAAGATGCCGAAGATGGTGCCGGTCCCACAGCGGTGCAGCTGGTGGCAGGTCGCCAGGTAAAGAAAATCATCTCAGGCGAATTTGGCCTGAAAATCAAACCCCTGCTCGACAGTCTGAAGATACAGATGATTGTAATCCAGGAAGAAAAAACGGTGGGGGAAGTGTTGGAAATGCTGGACTTTGAGGTGAAAGGTCAAAGCTGAAAGGTCAAAGCAGGAGGCTCGAAGCTGGAAGCTGGAAGCTGGAAGTCAGTTGTTCACCAGAATCTTACAACGGAAGTCTAAATAGCATTTTTAATTTTTCACATTTAGTTTTTCACTTTTAACTTATAAAATTATGCCACGATTTGACAAAACAGGCCCCGAAGGTCAAGGACCCATAACAGGCC
>RECE01000294.1 GCA_007694165.1 Bacteroidota bacterium | reverse complement strand
AACTGCTCTGATGACCATATAATGGCAGAGTCGGGCAAGCTGCTCGACATGGGCAATACCACAGCATACCCACCTTCTCTGAGTCCGGATTCATTGATCATTCGTTCAACCAACTCTGCAGGTCTGCTCCCGCCACCGATTATAAACAACGCTCCTTTGCTATGCTCTTCCTGCTCTTGTTTCTGCTCCTGCTGATGGGATGAATTGCAGGCAAAACAAATGAAACCCAGTAAGGTTATAATAAATCCTAATCTTGTCATGATTTACTGAAATTAGCAGGGGCCGTTGGCTGCCTGGCTGGCGCTCAACGGCCCCTGTGTTGGGTTAGGTTAGTTTCCCGACTGGAAAACGTGAATATTGGTAAGGGCAATTCTGTCCAGGTCAGTTGATTCATGATGACGGAAAGCAATGTAAATGGTCTCTCCGGCATATTCGCTCAAATCAACATCTCTCAGCAACCAAACCCAGTTCTCCATATCCGGCTGCAGTCTTTCATTAAATAGCTCCGTGAAGTCTTCCGGATTGGTTCCGGTAGTAGAAACCATTACACTGTAGTTTTCAGTACGGTAGTCAGGAGTGTTGGCCGTAGGGGTAACATCAAACTGCAGTGAGACTCCGCCTGTTATTTCTGTAAGGTCAATAGATGGGGTTACAATCCAGTTGTCAGGGGTCAGGGGGCCGGTACCGGATAACCAGGATCTGGAGAGAATGTAAAATTCCCCTTCAAACTCATCCCAGTACCAGTTGTGACCATCGCCATCATTGTCGATGAGCAGCCAGCCCTCGGGTGGGAAGTTTTCTTCCAGGCCAGGATCATCAAAACCTTCCTTGAAAATGGTGGGTACCAGCACCAGCCTTTCAGAGGCACTGAGGAGATTGTAATGCAGCCCTTCCTGATCCGCCATGGGAGTTACCGTAAGTGTGACATCAAAAATGCCGTTCTCAGTATAGGTATACACCGGGTTTTCTTCCTGTGAGGTATCACCATTACCAAAGTCCCAGTGAGATGCTGCAGCATTGAGGGAATTGTTGGTAAACGTTACTTCGTAAAACACACTGCCGGTTTCAGGATCGGTAAACAGGTCGAATGTATATTCAAACATTGCCTGGGTGCTGGCTGTGGGAATAGAAACCTCATCTGATTCGCAGGCTGAAAGGAGTAATGCCAATACTCCCGGCAAGAGCCATAGTCTTTTTATGTCTATAAAATTTTTCATAATGTGTTATTTTTTAAAGCCTTTGCTTCTGTTGCTTTTTTTCAGGATACATCCCCTGTATCAGGCAGAAGGTTTCAGGCGTTGTGTTTTTAGCTTGATTAATAACCCGGGTTTTGATCTTCTTCACCAATGGCGTCATTGGCAAGAATTTCATTTAATGGAATGGGGAACAGGGTCTGATTGGTGTTGGTAATTCCTTCCAGCACATCCACAGCTCTTCCTGTTCTTACCAGGTCGAACCAGCGGTGCCCTTCAAAAGCAAATTCCAGCCTGCGCTGCTCTTCAATTTCAAGAAGCAAAGTCTCTGGATTTGTTGTGGTGGAGGGTGCAAGCTCAGCTCTTTCTCTTACAGCATTCAGATCGTCCAGGATAATGGAGGCATCCTCATTGAGCAATGCATTGGCTTCTGCCCTGACAAGGTACATCTCTGCAAGTCTTAAAACGTAAACATTGTCGGTACCCGTTTCAATATCGCTGTATTTAATGGCGTAAGGTGCTCCGCTGGCAAAAGCTATCGAAGCATCCAGTCTTGTGTCAGCAGGCTCATAATTTTCAACAAGCGTGCTGTCAGGAGCAAATTCATATCTTCCACTTATGGCTGTGGGGAGGAAATATTCTGCCAGTCGGTTTCTGTCCTGTTCATTGAACTCAATCTCGAAAATGGATTCGGTGTTATTGTTGCCGCTGAACAAATACGCAAAATCACTCTCCAGTGACAGATTGAATTCGTTGATGGCTTTGGTAGCAGCATTGCGAGCTGTCTCAAGAAAAGCAGAATTCTGAGCCGGGTTGAAATAGTAAAAATGCAGGCTTACACGTGCTTTCAGCGCATGTACTGCAGCTTCTGACGCTTTTCCTCTGACGATGGTTCCGGGAATATGTGCTGCAGCAGATTCCAGATCTTCAAAAATCTGAGCGAAAACATCTTCCATGGAAGAACGGGAAATGTTAAGGTCTTCTTCCGTAGGTCTTGCTGCCCGCGTTCGCAGGGGTACTCCTCCAAAAAGCCTCATCAGGTCATAATGTGCCAATGCCCGCAGGAAATACATCTCAGACATGATTTCATCCCTTTCTTGCTGGCTGAAATTGGAGTCATTGATTTCCGGAACCCGATCCAGAACATTGTTAACCCTGTTAAGTGCTGAATATATGCTTGCCCAGATTCCTTCCACAACAACATTGTCGGAGAGAATGCTGTTGTTGTCGATCTGGTTGTACCCGGCGGTTGTTCCCGACCAGATAAGGTTATCTGCAGAAAGATCTCCCACTGCAATGTAGTTGCGACCGTAATAACCGGCAGCCTGGAAAGCATCGTAGCATCCGTTGACGGCTCTGATAACATCATTTCTGTTGTTGATAGCTGCATCTGCAGGGATAGAATGCTGCGGATTTACATCCAGAATATCGCAGGAAACCCACAGGAATGCGAATATCGCGGTTATATATAATAATTTCTTCATGATGGTATATCTTTTAAATTTTTAAAGTCCTAAGTTAATTCCCACGGAGACTGTTCTAACCTGCGGATACGTAAAGAAGTCGGTACCCAGGACAAGGTTAGCAGGACCCGCATAATTTACTTCCGGGTCCATGCCACTGTAATTGGTGAAAGTCAGCAGGTTTTGCCCGGTTATAAATACCCTGGCACTTCTCATGCCCGCTCTTTGCACCAATGCATGGTCAAAATTGTAGGACAAGGAAACATTTTTGATACGCAGGTAGGATCCATCTTCAATAAAGCGTGAAGATACCCGGTTGTTGTTGTTGGGGTCGCGGCCTGTGGCTCTGGGGATATGGGTCTCATCGCCAGGTTCGCGCCACCTGTCAAGTACCGCTGTGGTTTGGTTGTCGTTTCCTTTCATGGATTCGATAAAGATGCGTGTACCGTTGAAGATGTCGTTGCCATAAGAGAACTGCAGGAAAACATTGAATTCAAGGTTTCTCCATGTAGCGATGTTTCCGAAACCTCCTGTAAAATCAGGGTTGGGATCTCCGATTTTGGTGCGGTCTCTTGCGTCAATCACACCATCGTTGTTTACATCTTCAAAGACCATGTCGCCTGTGGAGGGGTCAACACCCAGGCTGTTAAATCCGTAAAAGATACCAATGGGTTCTCCTACTCTAACGCTGTTGCTTCCTCTTCCGATATTGTCCAGGGGCTGGTCTTTATATAGAGAAAGCACCTTGTTGCGGTTGCGCGAAATATTGAAAGAAGTAGACCAGCTGAAATCGTTGGTTTCATAGTTGATGGTTTTGATGCTCAGCTCAACCCCTTTGTTTTCAAGCTCACCAATATTGGAGGTGATGCTGGATGAACCGGCCGTCATGGAAATGGGACGGCTGAAGAGCAGGTCCTGGGTTTGATTGTTGTAATAATCTACAGAAATCTCGAGTCTGTCGTTCCACATTCCGATGTCAAAACCCGCATTAAACTGGTAAGTGGTTTCCCATTTCAGGTCGGGATTGTGAAGGCTCAATGGGTAAATTCCTGATTGGCCAAGGTAGTTGGACCCCCCTCCAAAAAGGGCAAGGTAAGCAAAATCAGGAATTCCGTCATTCCCTGTAATACCGTAACTCACTCTCCAGCGAAACTCATTGACAGGAGTATTGAGGGCTTTAAAGAAGTTTTCTTCCGACATCCTCCATGCAGCAGATGCGGCAGGGAAGAAACCATAGCGGTTGTTTTCGCTGAATTTGGTGGAACCGTCATAGCGGGCCGTTGCAGTAAAGATGTACCGGTAGTCATAATTGTAACGCACCTGTCCAAAGTAAGAGTTCATGCCTCTGTTGAGCGACCTTGCATAAGCGTCAGAAATGGTGCCCGCTTCTGCCAGGTATTCAAAAAATTCGTTGGGGAAATCCACTCCTCTCATAAAGAGATTTCTTCTCTGGAAAATTTCAAATGAGTAACCTGCCAGCAGGTTGAGGTTGTGCATATCTGCAAATGAGGTGTTGTACCTTAACGTGTTGTTGGAAACAATGTTGAGCACATTGTTCTGTGCTGCAATACCAATTCCATTGGATCTTGCTCCCTGCCTTGTGGTAGTTGGGTCGTAGCTGTGCTCACGGAGACTCAGATAGTCAAACCCCCATTTGGTGCTGAAAGTAAGGTTGGGAAGTATGCGGTAGTCGCCAAAAACATTACCAATGGTACGGTAAGAGTGGGCTTCGTTGATGGCTTCGTTTCCGATGGCAACAGGATTGGCAAAGGGAGCTTCTTCATTATAGCTTCCATCTTCATTGAAAACCGGAAAAATTGCCGGGTTGGCAATGGCATTGGCAAGCGGGGCATTGAGTGACTGGTCACCTTCAACCCTGTTGTTCAGCGAGTAACTTACCCCCAGGCTTGCTCCTATGTCCAGGTTCTTGTTTACTTTGTGGTCAATATTCAGACGGCTGTTGAGTCTTTCATAGGATGTGCCCAGTACAACACCTTCCTGTGTAAAATAATTACCGGAAACAAAAAAAGTAGTGCTTTCTGTTCCTCCATTGGCCGAAAGCTCATAGTTGGCCATGGGTGCAGAGCGCAATACATGGTCGAGCCAGTCGGTATCTGTTACATTGGCCGGGTCGGCAGGTGTAGTGCCTTTTAGTTCATGCCATTGCTCTGCATTGAGCATTTCAAGCCGGTTTTCCACATCCTGCATTCCATAGGTAGCATTGAAATTTACACTGGTCTTTTGAGCCGAACCTCTTTTGGTAGTAATCAGAATTACACCGTTGGTCGCCCTTGCCCCATAAATGGCCGCAGCAGATGCATCTTTAAGTATTGTTATGGATTCAATGTCGTTGGGGTTGATGTCGGAAAGTGCGTTGATGCCCTGGCCTGAGAAACCCACCTGCCCATAATTACCCGTGGTAACCGGAATACCATCCACAACATAAAGGGGCTCGTTACCCGCAGAAATGGAACTATTACCTCTGATTCTTACCGTGGTAGCAGCTCCCGGGGTTCCTGAATTCTGTGAAATCTGGACCCCGGCCGAACGGCCCTGAAGCACCCCGTCAATGGTGCGCATGGGAACATCCCTGATTTCGCTTTCACTCACTACTCCCAGCGAACCCGAAATCAAACGGCTTGACTCAGTGCCGTAGCCAATGACTACAACTTCTCCCAGTCGTGCAATATCCATCAGCAACCCTACATCAATAATGTTTCTCCCGTTTACAGGTATCGTTTCTGAAACCATGCCAACATAGCTGAACATCAAAGTGTCATTGGCTGCAACCTGAATGCTGTAGCGGCCATCAAAATCTGTTATGGATCCCTGTGTGGTGCCTTTTATTTGCACCGTAACACCTGGCAATGGCATGTTGTTTTCCATAGATGATGTTACCGTACCTGTTACCTGGATTTGCTGGGCATTAATTCCGGCAATAGTAAAGGCAAACAGAACAATACTGATAAAAACTTTTTTCATAAAGATTTACATTAGTTAATGTTGTTATTTGGTTCGATTAGAAATGGTGATTTTTCCGCTGCAAGTATAAGAAGAATTTTTTAAAAAAATTAAATAATGCATCTCATTAAACGTTGAAAGTCTAAATCAGAGTGGATTAAGTATATTGGGGGGTGTTCTTTTTTGTGTGAACATGTGTTTAGAAAAGCAAAGAAGTGGTTGTGTTCGTCGGTTCTTCAGGCAATCTTCAGGGATACTATTTCATTGTTGTCCAGTGATTTTCTCTTTTTATCCTCCCTGAAAATGCATTACAAATGATAATAAATAAGCAGAGTAAAACTGCTTTGCAAAATTCTATTAATTTTGCACCCTGCCGGGTACAAGGTTGTGAAGGTGCATGAAGAAATGCCCGGACTTGCTCAATATCAGGAATGCCAATGCATTTGCCCTGAATGAGCAGAGATAGGAAATAGCTGATACTTTAATATATAGATTTGCAACATGAAAGAATTGAAAAGACAAAGAGTATATGATTTGCTCAAAGGAAAAGATGAAAGCCTGGTGGATGGTGAAGTAAATGTAAAAGGTTGGGTGCGCACCAAAAGAGGCAACAAAAATATAGCCTTTATTGCCCTCAACGATGGAAGCATTATCCATAATATCCAGGTTGTGGTGGATGTTCAGACCTTTGGCAATGATGAAATGCTCAAAAAAATCACCACCGGTGCGTGCATTTCGGTGAACGGAAAGTTGGTTGAATCGCAGGGATCCGGGCAAAACGTGGAAATTCAGGCCATTGATATTGAACTTTACGGTACTGCCGATGCAGAAACCTATCCGTTGCAGAAGAAGGGACATTCCCTGGAGTTTTTGCGTGAAATTGCCCACCTGAGACCGCGTACCAATACCTTTGGGGCTATCTTCAGGATGAGACATGCCCTGGCCTTTGCTATTCACAAGTTTTACAACGACAAAGGGTTTTATTATCTGCATACTCCCATTATTACGGGTTCGGATGCAGAAGGAGCAGGTGCCATGTTTAGAGTTACTACCCTTGATCTCCACAATGTACCCAAAACGCCCGAAGGCAAGATTGACCATGAACAGGACTTTTTTGGCAAAGAAACCAACCTTACCGTAAGTGGTCAGCTGGAAGGAGAACTTGGAGCACTGGCCCTGTCTAATATCTATACGTTCGGGCCTACATTCAGGGCCGAAAATTCCAATACAACCCGTCACCTGGCAGAGTTCTGGATGATTGAGCCGGAAATGGCCTTCTACGACATCAATGACAACCAGGATCTGGCAGAAGATTTTTTAAAGTATCTCATCAGATACGTTCTGGAAAACTGTGCTGATGATTTGGAATTTCTTCAGAATATGTATGACAAAGAGCTGATTGAAAGACTGGAGTTTGTAACCCGCAATAATTTCGAAAGACTTTCTTATACCGCTGCTATTGAAATTCTTGAAAAATCCGGAGAAAAGTTTGAGTTTCCGGTGAAATGGGGTGTGGATTTGCAGTCGGAGCACGAAAGGTATCTTGTTGAAAAGCATTTTAAAAAGCCTGTTATTCTTACTGACTACCCCAGAGATATTAAGGCATTCTACATGAAACAAAATGACGACGGGAAAACCGTAAGAGCCATGGATGTTCTTTTCCCGAAAATTGGTGAGATCATTGGCGGTAGTCAGCGTGAAGAAAATTATGATAAGCTTATTGGTCGCATCAAAGAAATGGGCATTCCTGAGAAGGATATATGGTGGTATCTGGAAACAAGGAAGTTTGGGACCGCTCCACACAGTGGATTCGGACTGGGCTTTGAAAGACTGATGCTTTTCATTACTGGGATGGGCAATATCAGGGATGTTATTCCTTTTCCACGCACCCCTTTCAATGCTGAATTTTAACAATCAAAGCGAACGGGTATCAAAAAAAATTCTTAATTTGGCCAATGTTTAAGGTATACCAATGATCATCCAAATTCTTTTGTAAATCATCAACCATGTTAAAGCAACGCTTACAGCAAAAACTCCTGCAAAAGCTATCACCCCAGCAGATTCAACTCATGAAGCTGCTGCAACTTCCTACTTTGCTTCTTGAACAGCGCATCAAAGAAGAAATAGAGGAAAATCCTGCATTGGAAGAGGGGGCGGATGAGGAGTTTGAAGATGCGGATGATTCGCTGGCAGATGATTTTGAGGATGATTTTGACCCCGATGAGAAGGATTTTGATGAGCCGGAAGTTGATCCTGACAATGAATTCGATATCAGTGACTACATAGAGGACGATGATATCCCCAACTATAAACTTGCAGCCAATAACACAAGTGCCGACGATGAGCATAAGGAAATGCCCATGTCTTCTTCCTTCAGTTTCCAGGAGCATTTGCTGAGTCAATTGGGGCTTAGGGATCTTACTGAACATGAAGATTTGGTGGCACAGCATATAATTGGTAATATTGATGATGCCGGTTATTTGCAACGAGATATACATTCCCTGATAGATGATTTGGCCTTTTCCCTGAATTTGAGAACCAACTTCAAAGAGGTGCTGGGATTGCTTAGGATCATTCAGGAGTTTGATCCTCCCGGAGTAGGGGCAAGGGATCTGCAGGAATGCCTGTTGCTGCAAATCAGAAGAAAAACCCCGCGCACTGCACCCATAGAGAATGCTGCTATTTTGCTGGAAAAGAACTTTAACGATTTCACCAAAAAGCATTACCAGAAAATACAGAAAAAGCACAACTTTTCTGATGAAGACCTGAAAGATGCCATTGACGAAATTCTTAAATTGAACCCCAAGCCCGGAAATACCCTCAATGAAGCTGGAAGATCCGCCCAGTATGTTATACCTGATTTTATTGTTTCCAGCACCAACAGTGAACTTGAACTTACCCTCAATTCGCGCAATGCTCCCGATCTTAAAATCAGCCGCACCTATACTGAGATGCTCGAGAACATGGCCGGCAACAGAAATAAATCCGATGCCCGGCAAAAGGAGGCCCTGATGTTTGTAAAGCAAAAACTTGACGGGGCCAAATGGTTTATCGATGCCATCAGGCAAAGACAGAACACCCTGCTGGTTACCATGGAGGCTATCCTGAACCTGCAAAAAGAGTATTTCCTTACGGGCGATGAGACCAAAATCAGGCCCATGATCCTTAAAGATGTAGCAGATATTGTGCAGCTTGACATTTCCACCATTTCCAGAGTGGCCAACAGCAAATATGTGCAAACACCCTACGGAACATTTCTGCTGAAGACATTGTTTTCCGAGTCGCTCCAGAACGAGGAAGGGGAGGAGGTATCCACCCGCGAAGTGAAGAAAATTCTTAAGGATTGTATTACTGCAGAGAACAAAACAAAGCCGGTTACGGATGAACAGCTGACCAAAATCCTCAAAGAAAAAGGATACAATATTGCCCGCAGAACCGTGGCAAAATACCGTGAGCAGCTTAATATTCCGGTGGCCCGATTAAGAAAGGAGCTGGTTTGATCAAGGAAAGCAATACCTGGGCCAGGCTCACGAGTATGGCTTTTCACCCCATGATTATGCCCACCCTTGCAGTGCTCATCCTGTTTGCTATCCCCAGCTACGTATCATATTCTATCCCTACATCAGCCCGCAGATTGATTACAGGGCTTGTTTTTCTCAATACCTGTATTGCCCCTTTTCTGGTAATACTGGTGATGAAAAAAACCGGTCTGATCAAAGATTTCTATCTTCAGGACCGAAATGAGCGGGTGTATCCCATCATGGTAAGTGTTTTCTTTTACCTGTTTACTTACTACCTCTTTCGTCAGGCCCACCTTCCCTCTCTTCTCAATTATTTTGTGATGGGTGCAACCTTGCTGGTTCTTCTGGGCTTTGTAATTACCTTTTACTGGAAAATCAGTTTGCACATGATGTCTATGGGTGGGTTTACCGGCTACCTGATTGCCGTATCCCTTATTTTGGGGTACGAACTCCACATGCTTATCATAGGAAGTGTCCTGGCGTCTGGCCTGGTGGGCAGTGCCCGTATAAAACTGAATGCCCATAACCAATCCCAGGTGTATGTGGGATTTGTTACAGGCATTCTGCTTATGTTGGTGTTATTCTTTTACTTGCGGGGTTAAAAGAGGATAAATGTCAAGCCTAAACTCATAAACTCTGCATTGCCGGCATTGTTATCACTGAAAATATCGGTCAACGAAATAAACGTATTCAGGTTCACCCTGCCATAGCCTATCCTTCCGTGGAAACCCAGCAGGAAGGTTTCAATATTGTCTAGTTTTCCCTCTTTGATCTTAGTGTCTCTTCCATTGGGAGCATCTTCTCCCACATATTTGGTGTGGGCATTTACCAGCAGACCTCCTTTTATCCCTGCATGGATACGAAAGGTTCTGGATGTGTTGCGTGTACGGTAGCGAAATTCAACAGGAACATTCAGGTAATTGAGACTGAGCTTGTTGTTGTTATAGTCAATGGCGTCAGATATAGGTACAAAATTGTGATTATTTCCGACACGTAAATACCGGTTATCGCTGTATAAGTTATGGCTGGCAAAACCCAGACCTGCCGCAACACTGAAATTGGAAGTGCTGATGGGAAACTCCTGGATATAATCAATGGAAATGCCCCTGTTGATGGTGTTGGTTTCCATATCAGCAGGCAAATTGGACCAGATATCAGTAAAAACGCCAATGACAAACCGGTCTGTAGGGCGCATTTTAGTAGCTTCCTGAGAAAAGCTTCCACCGTAAATCAATGCAAAAACTGCAAAAAATAAAATTGTCTTCTTCATGTTACAAGATTTATGTTCTTACTAAAATTGTTTGTTCATTGTAAATTTGCTGGTTTGATTTTCAAAAATAGTGCCATTTTTCGAGAAAGCATAACACTCAATTAAGTTGTTTTGAAAAAAGTTACCGACGGGGCATTGAAATCGTTCTTTCTAGACCCTTGATAGTTATTCGAAAAGGGTTACATTTTAATCACCAGTTTCCCCCTGACTCTTCCCGTTTCTATATGTTTATGGGCTATTGTTGCCTGGTCGAGGGGATATGATTTCTCTACGAAAGGTTTAATTTTTCCCTCACGCATCAGGTCAGCCAAAACATCCAGATCTTTGCCTCCGGGTTTGCACATAATGCCAAAAGTTTTGCGGCTTCGCAATGGGTTCGTCATTTGTCTGAGCATTACTGCCGGGCTGGGTACCGTGGTTACAAAGGTGCCTCCCGGCTTAAGGATACGCGAACATTTTCCGGCTGATGACATGGCTACTGCATCCAGTATAATGTCAAACTTTTCGGGTAGTTGGGTAAAATCCTCCTTTTGGTAGTCTATAACGTGGTGAGCGCCGAACCCTTTTACCAGTTCCATGTTTTTGCCGGAGCAAACAGCCGTCACCTCTGCACCCATGGCCCTGGCGATTTGAATGCCAAACATCCCCACTCCGCCTGAGCCGCCGTTGATTAATACTTTCATGCCCGGAGAAATCTTGCCCTTGTCGCGAAGCGATTGTAAGGCAGTGAGGCCTGCAAGGGGCACAACGGCAGCATCTGCAAAATTCCATTTTTCAGGCATGCGACTCAACAGCTCTTCTTTAACACAAATGTACTCCGAATAGCCTCCCCCTGCCATACTAAGCATGGCGAAAACATTTTCGCCCTTCTTGAATTTGCTGCTCTCCGATCCATTCTTCTCTACTGTGCCGGCAATCTCTCCTCCCGGGGTTCGGGGAAACTTTCTGCCTGTTAGAAATTTCAGACTGCCATTGCGAACTTTATAATCCACAGGGTTAATCCCGGCGGCCATTACTTTTACCAAAACTTCATCAGGAGCAGGGACAGGTACAGAGGTTTCTGTAACCTCCATTACTTCTGCCGGGCCGTACTTTTCGTATATGATTTTTTGCATGCTTTCTTACTTTTGAATTCAACACTCTGAAAAACTACCCACTACCATACCAAAGGATTTTGATTGCATGAAGTATGTATTTGCTTTCTTTGAATTAATGTTTAGGATTGTTGATGTACGGAACAGGTTTGTAAACATACGCTGGCAATAAAGCAATACAAACCTTAAATAAATAAATTAAACAATAAAGTTAGCTGAATTGTTGGAGAACGTGAACTAAAAGATGCAGGCAATGTTAAACTGCCGTATAAGTTATTCTATTTACAGATAATTGAAAAGATGAGTAAAATCAACGGAAATCATATAGCAGAGAAAGAAACTCCCGAATTAATTTATGTGTATGACGCGCTGTGCGGCTGGTGTTACGGGTTTAGCCCGGTGATAACTCGCTTGAAGGAGGAGTTTAATGAAAAAATCGATTTTTTGGTGCTTTCAGGAGGCATGGTTCGGGGAGAGAATGCCGGGCCCATCGGACAAATAGCAGGTTATATCAAGCAAGCCTACAAAACGGTAGAAGATGCCACGGGGGTGAAGTTTGGACAGAAGTTTCTGGATGAAGTACTGGAAAAAGGGGATGCCATTTTTACGTCGCTACCTCCTGCCCTTGCACTGGCAGTTTTCAGGCTGGAACAACCCGGCGAAGCCATTGAGTTTGCGGCACGCCTGCAGAAGGCCATCTATTATGATGGCAGGCTTGTGGATGATAAGACCCTGTATAGCCAGATTGCCTCCGGATTTGATGTGGACGGCGATGAACTTGTGCGACGAATGGATACGGACGAAATAGCTCAGATGGTGGAAAATGAATTCAAAATGGTTGCCGGAATGGGCGTTAACGGATACCCTACGCTGGTGATGAGAAATGGAAAGGAATTGAAAATTCTTACCCGGGGATATCAACCCTACGAGCAGGTGGAAGCATTGATAAGGCAGCATATAGACTAATCTTTTACCAATGGTTTATGAGAAAAATCTAATGATGGTTTTTTTATATGCTGACAGGTTTGTTTTTCCCTAAATATTTTTACTTTTGCGCAATTAACAAGAGGTGAGGATTTCATCCAAGGCATAAAAAAATAAAGAAAACAAAAGATATATGGGAAGAGCATTTGAATATCGTCGTGCGGCCAAAGAGAAACGCTGGGATAAAATGTCCAAGGTTTTTCCAAAACTGGCCAAAGCTATTACTGTTGCTGCCAAAGAGGGAGGGACGGATCCTGATTTAAATTCCCGCTTGCGTGCTGCCATCCAGAATGCCAAGGCGCAAAACATGCCCAAGGACAATATAGATGCAGCCTTGAAGAGAGCAGCGGGAAAAGACGCAGAAAATTTTTCGGAAATCCTTTATGAAGGGAAAGGGCCCCACGGTGTGCTGGTAGTCATTGAATGTGCTACCGATAATCCTACCCGTACCATTGCCAACATCAAATCCTACTTCAACAAGCTTGGGGGAGCACTGGTACCCACAGGTTCCCTGGATTTCATGTTTTCCCGCAAAGCAGTTTTTCAGTTTGAATTGAAGGAGGGAATGGATGCGGAAGAGATGGAGCTTGAGCTGATTGACTCCGGACTGGAAGAAATTGAAGTGAACGAAGGTACTGCTTATGCTTATGCAGACTATAAAGATTTTGGCACGCTCAACCAGGCACTGGAAGAGAAAGGAATAGAGGTTACCAAAGCCGACTTGCAACGCATCCCCAATACACCTGTTGAGTATACCGAAGAACAGATGGACGAAATTGATAAGCTGCTGGATAAGCTGGATGACGATGATGATATCCAGGCTGTTTTCACCAATATTGCCTGAATTGCATGATTAAATAAATAGAAAAGCCCGGTTATTCCGGGCTTTTTGCTTTTTCAGGACAGGATGAAAGTTTCAGGTTGCATGAACCTGGTACCTAACCTCTTTCCTGTTTTTCGGATAAATTCCCAGGTAAACATATAACTACCACTAGGCGAGTTGTTTATAGATTTATGCCTTGCAATATGGGTGTCTCGATTCTTTCTTTCTTCTGCTTTTTGCTTGATCAAAAAGCAGCAAAAAATCAAGGCTTCGG
>RECE01000230.1 GCA_007694165.1 Bacteroidota bacterium | reverse complement strand
ATTGTTGAAAATGTGAGTGTTCCTTCGGTAGTTTTTGCGGGCGAAACGCTCGATATCAGCTTTGAAGTTAAAAACATCGGTACAGGTACCACTGGCGCTCAGCCCTGGGTTGACGCTGTCTTTGTTTCTTTCAATGCGGAGTTTGACAATACGGCCATAAGGGTAGGTGAGTTTAACAACCAATCTTACCTTAATGCCGGGCAGTCTTATGTTCAGAATCTTTCTGTAAACATTCCCGGCAACATTCTGGGTGTTTATTATGTGTTTGTAAGGGCCGACAACAGAAACAGGGTGCTTGAGGTGACCACTGATAACAATGTGGGCAGAAATGAGGGAACAGAGGGAGTCCCCTTTGTTTTGCCTCCAATGGCTAACCTGGAAGCATTGACGCTCAATGTAGGCGAAATTGCCTTCTCCGGTGATGAAATAAATATTACTTACTCGGCACGAAACGACGGCGATATCGCCGCTGCCGGAATAGAAAACTTAACCGGCGTATTTGGCTATAATCCTGTCAATTATGTCAACTACTGGTCTATGCCCTCATGTGCTTTCAGGGAAAGAGTCTGGATCGACGGAATTTTCATTTCCCAGGACCCCTTTTATGAGCCGCTGGATGCTGAAAAGATCAAGGATAATATTGTGCGGATCAGAAGCGGGAAGTACGAAGGTTTGTATTTTTGCGATAATCTTGGCCAATGGTTCAATACACCCGATTTCCTGGAAGTGGGTGAAGAGTATCAGCGCGTGGTCCCCGTGCAGATTCCTCATGAGATACAAGGAACCTGGTACATCCATGTTGTTTTGAATTCTGCTTTTGCCTTTGATGAATTCAATAAAAACAACAATGTCATTACTTCGCAACCCATAGATATTGTATTAAGACCTCCGCCGGATTTGGTGGTTGAAAATATACAGGCAGAAGAAGAAATGATTGCCAGCAATACTTACAGCATAGAATGGACCGTGAAAAACCAGGGAGCCAATAATCCCATTGAAAAATCGTGGCGCGATGCTATTTACCTATCTCAGTCCTCAACGCTGGGGCAGGATGCCATTTATCTGAATCAGAGAGGCGTTAGCCGTGGTGATACATTGTCTCCCGGCTCAACCTATACTTTGACGCGCAATGTAACCATCCCCGACGGATTGTCTGGCGACTACTTCCTGCATGTGCATACCGATGCTGCCAACGATGTGTTCGAAGGTCCTTTTGATACCAACAACGTCCTCAGTGTACCGGTAACCATTCTTGCCGGCAGCTATCCTGATCTTATGGTCAGCGAGGTTTCTGTGCCTGAGCAGATGATTGCAGGTGAGTCTGTCACGTTAAGCTGGACAGTTCTGAACCAGGGTGAAGGGCCTGCGCTGGGCAACTGGCGCGATCGGGTCTACATTTCTGCCAACGAAGCATTCAACCCTGCCAGTGCCCGCACCCTTATTACCCGCAACAGGGTTGCTGAACTCCAACCCGAGGAGTCCTACTACAATCAGGTGGATGTGGATATTCCGGCCCAATTTCAGGGAGAATATTATGTGCATGTACTTACCGATCTGCAAAACAGAGTGTTTGAAGATGGCAGGGACGATAACAACCTTACTACTTCTGACATGATTGAGGTGCTTCCGCGGCCTGAAGACGAGCCTTCGGATTTGGCCATCATTGAGTCCGGTGCGCCGGAAACAGCCAACTCCGGTGAGCAGATATCTGTAAGCTGGCTGGTGGAAAACCTGGGTCCTGCTGTTACCAACCGCAGCTCATGGGGCGACCGGGTTTATCTCCACACAGAACCACAGGTAGAGGGTGCCAAATTCATGAGGCAAATGAACCGCAATTCTGCGCTGGATGTGGGGCAAACCTATCACAGGTTTACCAACATTAATCTTCCTAACGGAATCAATGGTCAGTACTATATCATTATAGTGGCAGATGCCACCAAACTTGTCTATGACGAAAACAGGGAAAACAACAAAGTGATCATTCCCATAGATGTCAACCTGGCACTTTCTCCTGATTTGATTGTGGAAAGCTTTGAAATTGAAGAAGTGCTCTATTCTGGCCTGCAGTTTACCGCAAATTATACGGTGAAGAATGTGGGAGATGCCGCTGCATCAGGAACATGGACCGATGGCATAAGGATTCATTCTTCTCCTGAATACACCAATGCAGGAAGAAGGGTGGGAGATAGAAGGAACAATAATATGATTCTTGAACCAGGCGAATCCTATTCTGCCTCCATAACCGTTACTATTCCTTCTTTCATTTCCGGCAACCGGTATTTTGTTTTGAAAACCGATGTGGGAGATCAGATTTACGAGCATGGTGAGGCAGCCCATAACAATGTGTATGCTTTGCTGGGGAACATTTTGGTACCCCAGCCTTCCGATTTGATTGTGGAACTGCTGGACATGCCCGGAAATGCCGTTACCGGTGAGGATATTTCCATTGCGTATACGGTTACCAATATTGGTGCAAATGCTGCCATTGGCTCATTGCGCGACGCTGTGCATTTCTCAGCGGATCAGGAGCTGAATATTGCACAGGATCCCATTATCGGATTTAACCAGGTCAATGTCAATATTGCCCCCGGTGAAAGTCAGACACGCACACTTAACACCAGGGTACCCGGTGTAATTCCTGCTGATTATTATGGTATTGCCCGCACCAATATTGTTGCGAGCATACCGGAAACAGACTTCTCCAACAATATCCTCATTGCCGATGAACCCACAACAGTCTCCATGTATGAGCTGCC
>RECE01000337.1 GCA_007694165.1 Bacteroidota bacterium | reverse complement strand
TACTTTTCGTAAATGACTGTTTTGAAGACAAGCCCAACGCAGCAATTGGCGTTTTCTTGCAAGCACTACATTGGCTTATTCAATGATATTGTATCTTTCCCTTGCCTCGGCCCGGGTGCAGGCATTAAAATGCCACCATTCAGTCTGGATACCCCAGAATCCTCCGTGCCGCATGACCCGTCGAAGCAATTGTCGGTTTTCTATTTGAAATGGCTGTAAGCGTCCCTGTTCAAGCATCTCCTGCTCCAACCTGGGGTAGGCAAGTTCACCCATATAATCAAAACCGGTTCCCATATCCAGCAAGTCTCCCTCTTCGTTCAAAATGCTTACATCAACTGCAGCTGCAAAATTGTGTATGGACCCATTGGCAGGATTGGATAAAAACTTTATTTTTTCGGCAAAGGGAGCGTCAACGATATCCCACATTTTTTGCTGCACACTGCGCGGCCTTGCTGCATCGAAAACAATAAGAGAGTAGCCGGGTTTTATTCTTTTTAGGTATTGTTGCGACCTGACAAGCATTTCAGCCACATCTGGTTGTAAATATGCCCGTTGCATCCCCTCATAGACATCCATACCCAGGAAATTATCTGTAGTTGAATATTTTAGATCCACTACAATGGTAGAATCCAGTTGCTGAATATCCACAAGCCCGTGTTCGATCATATTGATTTCTGTTGTTGAAAGTGCTTCCCGAAAGCCTGAAATATTTTGTTTTAAGGGGGTCCTTGAAGGAAACTCCGGTATTACATCATCATGGCTGTTTTTGCCGGTTATCGAAATCACCCTGTTCAGGATACTGTTCTTTTTTTCGGGGATCTCTTCATTTTGTTTCTCAGCCAAAGGCCATGAAGAATCAGCCCCACATCCGGTGATGAGGGTAATAAAAAAAAAGAAAAATAGTATTTCAAAGGTTCTTTGCAAAATACAATTAATAAAAATTTATCTCTCAATTACTTTTAACCTTTGACAAGGTTGTATTGCAATCAAAGTTTTCCATATATTTGAAAGAAAATAACTTTAATTTTTCAAATATACCAAATTCGAAGAAAATGGAAACCAATGAATTCAAAATCGGTGCAAAAGTAGAACATCCCCAATTTGGACAAGGGATAATAACCAACGTAACCCTTACCACCTATACAGTATTTTTTATCAACAAAGGTGACAAAGATATAGCCGTTTCATTTCAGGGATTAAAGCTGATCTCTCCGTCAAATGTATCCGGAGAGGGTTCGTCCGGGCCTCCTTCCGGCATTAGCTTGCAGGACCTTGAAAAAGTTTTCACCAACGTCCTTCGGCGCTATGCTGACTTTCCCGAACTTGTAGAACTTGGGGATAAATGGAAGAAAGGGAGCATGATCTTAAAACCAGGAGATCCCAATCTTAAACCCAAAGAAATTCCGGTAGAGTCATTTTTCCATAAAATTGTATTGCTTCGCGACCGCCTGAGGGTGCTCGAACAAAGAATTAATGCCAATGATGTTCTCACGGATGAAGAAAAAGTAAACCTGCAACAATACATTACCCGCTGTTATGGTTCGCTAACAACATTTAATGTGTTCTTTAAGCATAAACAGCAGTATTTCGTTGGCGAAAAAGGGCAGTCAGAATAGACAACCCTCTTAATCGTTATTCATAAATCCCTGGTCTTTCAAAACTTTGAGAAAGACATTGCTGAAATGGACATTGTCCTTTTGGGTATACCGTTTCTCTGTAAAAATGTGGGCCAGGGAAGGTAATTGGTTTTCTTCGAGCAGTTTTTGAGTCAAAGGGAGATTTTCCTTTTCTTCATAAATTCGATCAATATCCCCGGGGCTATAATCTTTATACTTTTCATAATGAACAACGCCTTCGGCAGGAAGTCTGTCGGCCCTTTCCGGGTCATCTGCAGGATAGCCTATCACAAAGGAGGCAACAGGAACTACTCCTTTGGGCATTTCAAAAAATTCGATGAATTTGTCAGCCATATAAGTAATGGTGCCCAGATAGCAAATACCCAGACCGTAAGCCTCTGCTGCTACACCCACATTTTGGGCAACCAGCAATGCATCTATGGATGCAGTAAAAAAGGAGAGGAAATTGTCGTATCCCGGTTTGGCGCCTCTTTGCTCGCACCATTTGTTGAAACGGTTAAAGTCGGCACAAAAAGTTAGCAACACAGGCGCCTGCTCTACCATTTTCTGCCCAAAGTGAAACTTACATAACTCTTTTCTGTTTTGTTCATCTTTGGTCACAATCACACTGTAAACCTGCATATTGCCGGTAGTAGATGCCCGAAAACCCGCTTCGAGAATAGTATTGAGGATTTTATCGTCAATAGGATCGGATTTGTAATTTCTGATGGTCTTGTGATTCAACAGCGTTTCTATAGTTTGCATATCTTGATAGATTTAAAATTTTGTGGTGCAAACCTACAATTTTTCAGGGTACAAAAAAAGCGTATACACTGTCGAATTTAAAAATCACAACAGAAAAATGTATGATGGGAAGATGAGGGTGAATCAGGAAATTTTCTTCTTTGGTTGCTTTTGGGTATGATATACTTCAATAGCAACAAGTATGGCCATAAAGCCCCAAAACAAAACTGAAGCCTTGTCGGTATCCAGAAAATTATTCAAAAAGCCATGGGTAAAGTAGGTGATGTATCCAAGGGTTATACCCAATGAAATCCACCTCATCTCTTTTGACTCTGCATGCTTGATGTTTTTTATTCCGGTGATAATCACCCAAAGCGCCAGGACCATAAACAGCAGCATTCCCGGAAGGCCGGATTCAGCCAGCGGTCCAAGGTATTCACTGTGGGCATTGCCTAAATCTCCAAAATTGGTGGTAATGATGGTATGATCCATTGACAGTTGAAAGGGAGCATAAACCTCCTGGTAGGTACCCGGCCCCCACCCCACAATGGGTCTTTCCTGAAACATGCGGTATGCGGCCCTCCATCGATTGATCCGTTCCAGATTGCTGGCATCGGAAGAAATATTGGTAATTGACTGTGCGTGCTCCCGGAAATCTTCTGCCGATTCCTGCCGGTTTCGTTCCAGACTCATGATAATCTGATCCTGAAAAACAAACAATACCCCCACTACAAGAGCAATTACGGCAAAAATAAGCTTATAATTGATCTTGAAAACCAATACCCAGAAAGCACCTAAAGCAGCCATGATACTCACCCAGGATGCCCGGCTGTAACTGAATATGATTCCTACAACAAAAAACGCGAAAATAAGAAAAGACAATCTTCTCCTCAAAACACTGTACCCCTTGTAAAACGCCATGATGAGAAATGTGGGCGCTATAAGAGCAATTACAGCACTGTAGTTGGTATGATCATTAAAAAACGGACGAACGACCCAGGTACCAACCTTTCTGTCAAAGTCGTAAGTACTGTGCACCAATGTAATATATATAATCATTATAACCAGTGCACTACCAAAAAGCCATAAAAACAACCGGATTTTTTCAGGTTTATTAAAAAGCTGGATCAATACAAAATAAAAAGTTACCACAAACCAAAGCCTGCTGATAAAAAACTTGAAAGACACCACGGGTATTTCACTGGTGACAGAAGTAATAAACATCCACAGCATATTGATAATCAAAAGAATGGTTACGGGATGTCTGAGAATCTTTCTGTCGTAGCTTTGTTCATAAAACAGCTTCAGAAAAAAGAGGCACATAATGGCCACTATAACAGGTTCGGTGGGGATGTCAATGGTAAACCCTAATGCAGGGTGCCGATACTTGAAAGTAAACGGGGTAATAAATACCAGTGCAAGCAGCAGCTTATCCAATGAAAAGAAAAACAGCATCATGACAAACGCCGCAGCCGGCAATGCCATGAACCAATACATTTCATTGGCAATGAAGAAAATGTTCAGGGCAATAAATGCAAAACTTACTCCGTAAAAAAGTTTCGTATTGAAATTATCCGGCACGATGATTTATTTAGATAACGCTTTTATGGGAGAGATGATACCTTTTTTGACAAGGTTCTCGTAGGTCATTATAGCCAGAGTACCGGCCAGACCTGCTGCAAAAGTGGCCAAAAACACAATGAGCCATCTTACAGGATAAACTTTTTTCTCAGCCACAAAAGCTTCATCAATCAAAAATTTGAAAGGGACAAAATTTTCCAGGTCAGCCCGGGCTTCCTGCATAATTCTTTGTATACCGGAAAGGCTGCGGCTCACTTGCTCAAGGTGGGCTTTCTGGGTTAGGAAACTTCCGCCATGCTCTCTGATAACATTCAGCCTTTCTTCAATGGCATTTACTCCGCGCTGATTGTTGTTGGAAAGGTCAATGGCAAGCTGCCGGGTAAGCATTTCGGCCTGCGCCTCGTATTCATATATTCCTCTCTCCATAATAATACGCAATGAGTCTTCGGTGATTGTAATCTCCTTTTGCAGGTTCTCATACCTTTGAACAGCTACCCTGTAGGCCATCAATGCTCTTTCCTGTCTTATCTCGTTCTGCAATGTATCTGCAAGGGCAGAAATTTCATTGGCCATATCGGCAGCCATCTCCGGGCTTTTATCCCGAACCTTTATTTCTACAGCGCCATAGGGTGTGCGGCGTGAAGAAACATTGCTGCCATAAATCTGACGCAACTCCGTATTGCGGTATTTTGAATCCTCAGGAATTTCATAATGATCGAAGAGGTCAAAGCGCTCAACAATGCGATTCCTGATAGCAGTGGAGCCCATTACCTGGAGCAATCGTTCTGCATCATCCACATCACCGTATTGAAGAAAATCCACATTGGCACCGAAAACAGCCCGGCTCAAACTGGTGGATTGGGCCGGGAACATTACCACGGTGGATTCGTATAAAGGGGTAATGAAAACGGATGATGAAAAAATTGAAGCGAGAATAGCTGCCGTTACGCATACTATTGCCAGTTGCTTCCACCAACGAAAGAAAAATAAAAAAATGTTGGTTGAATCAAATTCATTGCTCACATTCTTTGTGTCCATGCTAACTTATATTGAATATTTATGTTTTAACTCTCAGATCAATACTTAAATAACACAAAATATTCAACAATATTTTGTGCCTTGTGCGGTTTTCAAAAAGTGCCCAAAGATAAATAAAAATCGTTTTTAAAAAACTAAAGATTCTCCCCTCTCTTTAACCGTATTTTAATACGTTGAACAAATGGCGGGGACTCAACAGTCTGATAAGCATCGAAAACAATCCCGCTGCTGCAATCATTAAAACAAGATTAACCTGCCATGAATAGCCAAGGGTGGTGGAAAAATAACCAATGGCTGCCACCCCCGGAACAAAAATCAGAAGTTTAAAAAGAAACAGGTAGTTGCGCTGAAACCTGAAAAGGTAACACACAATAATTACCTGAATAATTGCAATTGCAAACTGTGTAATCAGCGTAGCAACTGCAGACCCGAAAGCTTTATATTGTGGAATAAGGATTAAATTGAGGGTGACGTTTAGGATCATTCCCGTTAGGGCAATAATATTCAGGTACTTCAGATTTCCATTGGCGGTGAGAAGGGTACTGAAAATATACATGGTGGAGATGGCACAAAAGGACATCATCAGCAAACCAAACACCCTTGAGCTATGAATCATACGATAATCAAACATACTGGCACTTTCCCCTTCATGGATGGTATACAGCATCCTCATCAACTCCTCTGAATAAAAATAGGAAGCAATGGCAATGATAATGGCAGGCGTTATAAGAAGGGTATAGGAAAGTTTTATCAGCTCTTCAATGGATTCTTTTTGTTTGAGCATTCGGGCAAATATGGGAAGTAACAACACCGCAAAGAGAAAAGCAATCATATTGGAAGCATCCAGCAAACGATAAGCTGAAGCATAAATTCCCGAATACCAGGCCCCATCCTCTCCCAGCATTCTTTCCAGCATCACACTGTCAATGCGGTTGTAAAAGGTCATCAGCAATACAAGCACAGCAAAGGGTAAACTTTGCCGAATAATCATCAGAAAAAACGGCAGGCTCCAGTTAAGCACCAGGAATTTTGATTTGGCTGTCTTGAAAACAATTGTACTTGTTATCATTACAGTAATTGACAGGGATAATGTCTGGGCATACACAAAATACTGAATTTTAAACTCATTAACCACATTACCCCAGAGCAAAACAGCACAAATAACAATCATAAGCGTGCGGTCGAGAACAGAAACAAAGCTGTCGGTTTTAAACAGATATAAGGCGCCCAGATTCGACCTGAGATAAAGGATAAAACTCACCAGGAACTGGTTAATAGCAAGAAAAACCAGGATGATAATCTGTGCCCTGGAGTACTGGATAAAATAGGCCCCGCCAAAAGTAAAAACCAGGTAAACCAAAAACAAGAGGATCTTGAGTACGATGATATTGGAGAGGTGCTTGCGCAGCAAATGGTTATTTTGAGCGATATTCTTGTTATTGAAGGTAGTAATACCAAAATCCAGCAGAATATAAAAGAGGAAGGAGAAGTTAAATACAGCAAAATAAAAACCATACTCTTCAGCCCCAACGGTGTTTTGCACCGTACGGTCTATACCAAAGATCCAGAATGGTTTGATTAAGAGATTTAAAACCAGCAATAAAGCCAGGTTTCGTAAAAATTTGCGCTGCATTAAGTTCAATTGGTGTCGAACCAGCTTCTCCCAAAGTTATTGCGCTTGTCCGGCTCAAAATTATAAACTTTTATCTTCTTTAAAGGCAATACAGCAAAAAAAAGAAAAAATAATCAAATGGTGAAAAACCTTGTATCCGGCTTTCTTGATAAAACGCCTAATATGTGTAAAAAGCGTATCTTTGCATAAATCTGAAATATCCCCGACAAACAATTACCGTATAGCAGCACGAATATAAGAAAGTGCGAAGCGCGAAGTTGGGGCAAAGCCCCGTAAACAAAGGGATTAAATGGCCTTTCGGGGGAGTATTTGAATACAAAATCTAAAGAAAAATCCATGAACTTTAAAATAGGCGACAAGGTTAGTTTTTTAAATGACAAGGGTGGTGGCATAATCACCAAAATCATTGATGACAGCATTGTTCACGTTACCATTGAGGATGGCTTTGAGATACCTGTTATGGCCAAAGAGCTTCTCAAAACCGGAACTACAGAAATGTTTGCAGAGATAAGCCGGGCACACCAGAACATTATTGCCAAGAACAATGAACCCGAATATAAAGAAGAAGATGATATCTTACCCTTGTATTTCTCTCATAACAATCCCGATCAAAGGGCTGAAGGGTTGTATTTTTGCTTTGTACCCGAAATTCAGGAAAACCCCCTTTCCGGCTCACTGGAGATCCATCTGATAAACCACACCCGATACACCAGTGTATTCAGCTTGTTTTTAAATCATTCGGGAGATTATCATGGCACCGAATATGGATATATAGAAGCCGAATCCCGTTTGCAGCTGGCCACAATTGGCAGATCTGAAATTGAAAAATGGGCCAATGCATTATGGCAAAATGTATTTTTCATGGAAGATAAATGCAAACCACTTCCACCCTTCAGCGGACTGGTTAATTTCAGGCCCATCAAACTTTACAAAGAGGAAAGTTTTCAGTTTGAAAGCCTGTTGAGGAAAAAGGCGTTTTTCGTTGAGGTGGCTCTGGTATCTGAAATGCACAAAAAACCCCTGCTTGATGAAAAGATAAGCAAGGAGGCTTTAAAAAACCTGGAAGAGAAAATCAGACCAGAAGTCTCTGCAACGATGCCCAAACCTACCCAGGCCCGGGAGTCATTTCTTGAAAAACACAAAATTGATGATAAGATTGCAGAAGTAGATTTGCACATTGGAGAGCTGGTAGAAAATTTTACCAACCTGGAAAACAGTGATATGCTCAACCTGCAAATGGACTATTTCCGCAAATGTATGAATCAGGCAGAAAAAGAAAAGCTTAGCAAGGTCATTTTTATCCATGGCATTGGAAATGGCAAACTGAAAACTGAAATCAACAAAGTGCTTCAGACTACCCAGGGGATAGAGTATTACGATGCGCCTTACGCACGCTATGGCATGGGTGCCACAGAAGTAAAATTTTACCGCAATAAATAAAAAAGGCAGGCTTTCCTGTCGCTACGGTCCAGGAGATCGGAGAGGAAAGTCCGGGCAACACAGGGCAGCATACTTCCTAACGGGAAGCTGTTTTGCAGCAGCAAAACAAGAGCAAGTGCCACAGAAAACAACCGCCCTGCCTTGTGCAGGGTAAGGGTGAAAACGTGAGGTAAGAGCTCACGGCTTGCGCGGGTGACCGCGTAAGGGGGTAAACCTTATGCGTTGAAAGACCAAATATACCGGGGCTTGAGGGCTGCCCGCCCAATCCCGGAGGGTAGGTCGTTGGAGGGCAGGTGTGAATCTGCTCCCGGATAAATGACAGGAGTTCCGCAACTGCGGAATACAGAACCCGGCTTATAAGCCTGCCTTTTTTTTTTATTTTCTCAGTCAAATAATAATACGGAATCAACGTTTTGTACCTGTTAAAGCACAGCTGATTTACCAGCTGGTTTGCCAGGTGCACGCATTGTTGATAAGTAGCTACAAATGTTGATAAGCAACCAAAGCCGCATCTTGTTTTTATTTGTAAATTCGCAGCAAAACATAAAGATTCTATGAATAGAAATATTTTTAAATCCCTGGGCTTTCTCCTTATATTCTTGCCTTTGACATTGCTTTCGCAGCAAACATCTGTGTATGAGAACCCACTGGCAGATTATCATCTTGCCATGGAGCTTTTCAATAAAGGAAAATACGGAGCAGCACGTGATCTGTTTGCCAAAACAACAGAACGCATTTCTGACCCTGAATCCAAGATAAGGATCAATTCAGAATACTATATGGCCATATGTGCCCTGGAGCTTTTCAACCCTGATGCCGAGAAGCTTCTGACAGCATTTATTGTCAACTATCCCACACACTCCCTTCAGGGCACTGCAAGTTTCCAGATGGGTAACCTGCAATACAGAAAACGCGACTACGAAGAGGCGCTGGTATGGTACAACCGCGTTGACCTGTACGACCTTAATGCCGAGCAAAGGGTAGAGCTTCAGTTCAAAACCGGGTACAGCCATTTTATGAACGATGACTATCAGCAGGCAAAGCAATATTTTTTCGATATTCGCAACCCCCAGTCGGTTTATTATTCTCCGGCAACCTACTATTATGGTCATATCTCTTACAGTGAAGGCAATTACGAAACAGCACTAATCTATTTTCAGCGTTTGAAGGATGATGACAATTTTGGTCCTATAGTGCCCTACTATATTACCCATATATACTTTCTGCAGGAAAAATACGACGAACTGCTCGCCTTTGCCCCTCCCTTGCTTGAGCAGGCCAGTACCCGAAGAGCAGCTGAAATATCACGAATGATCGGAGAAGCTTATTACAACAAAGGTGATTTTGCACAAGCCATTCCCTTTTTGGAAGAATACCACAAACAAACCCGTCAGAGAATAAGCAGGCAAGACCATTATCAGCTGGCCTACGCATATTACATGGCCGGACAGTACGAAAAATCGGTAAGCAACTTTGAAAAAGTAACCACCACGGAAGATTCCCTGGGACAAAATGCACTCTATCACCTGGCAGATGCCTACCTCAAAACCGGGCAGAGGCGCTCTGCAAGGAATGCTTTTCAGTCGGCCCACCGAATGGAATTTATTCCCGAAATCAGCCAGAATTCTTTGTTTAACTATGCCAAACTCTCCTTTGAGCTTTCCCTGAACCCATTCAATGAGGCCATCTTGTCTTTTCAACGTTATGTTGATAATTATCCCGAATCTCCCCGTATTGAAGAAGCATACCGTCATTTAATTGATCTCTACCTCACTACCAGAAACTACAAAGATGCACTCAGCAGTATGGAAGCCATCAAGCTCAATACGCCTGTTTTGAAGGCTGCCTATCAGCGCATCGCTTATTACAGAGGGATAGAATTGTTCAACAACGGAGATTTTAACGGTGCAGCCGAACACTTCCGCAAATCACTCAACCATCCTGAAAACAGAACCATCCGTGCACAGTCGCTTTTCTGGGAAGGGGAATCGTACTTCAGACTTGAACAGCATGCAAAAGCTATCGAAACCCTTCAGAGATTTCAATTGTTGCAGGGCGCCTTCAGCCTTCCTGAATACACCATGGCCAATTACACCATCGGCTATGCTCATTTCAAACTGAAAAACTATCCCCCTGCCATTACTGCTTTCCGAAAATTTATCCAGGACAGAAACATTGAGAGATCGCTGCGCAATGACTCCTACCTGAGGATCGCTGACAGCTATTTTATTACCCACGACTATAATGCCGCTATTGATTTTTATGACAGGGCCATCGCCCTGGAAAGCAGAGATGTGGATTATGCCATTTTTCAAAAATCGGTTGCTTTGGGAGTAACCGGTAGGTTCGATACCAAAATCAATACTTTACAGGAACTGCTTCGCAAGTACCCCAATACCAATTATGCCGACAATGCCAGGTATGAGCTTGCCAACTCTTACGTAATACAGAATAATAATACAGCGGCCCTGCGCTATTTCAATGAAGTAATTACCAGGCATCCCAATTCGAGTTATGTTAAAAGCGCGATGCTCAAAAGCGGTTTGATATATTTTAACCAAAATGAAGATGAAAGAGCGCTGGCTATTTTCAGGAAAGTAATAGAACAATATCCCGGGTCATCTGAATCTCAGGAAGCCCTTACCAGCATGAGAAATATTTATGTTGCCATGGACCGTGTGGATGAGTTTTTAGCCTTCTCTGATGGACTGGGTTTTGCCAATGTTTCGGTAGCTCAGCAGGATTCACTTATTTACATTGCTGCAGAAAACAGGTATATGCAGGGTGATTGTGTAAACGCCACCAGAAGCTTTGAAAACTATCTTGAGAGATTTCCCCAGGGTATCTTTGCACTAAACGCCCACTTTTATAAAGCTGAGTGCAATTTCCGGGTCAATGATTTTCAGAAAGCACTGATTTCATACCAGTTTGTAATGCAAAGACCCAAATCAAAATTTTCAGAGAATGCTGCTTTGAGAGCTGCACAAATCAACTTCAGGCTTAAACAATACCAGGCTGCTCTTGAAAACTATACCATGCTGGAGGAGATAGCCGAATTCCCCAACAATATCCAGGAAGCAAGAACCGGTCAGATGCGGTCACTGGATAAGCTGCAACGCTACCAGGAAACTATTGATGTAGCCAG
The DNA here is from genome assembly GCA_007694165.1 of Bacteroidota bacterium. GTDB lineage: Bacteria > Bacteroidota > Bacteroidia > Bacteroidales > UBA7960 > SKVR01. The sequence goes on along the minus strand of RECE01000337.1, from coordinate 2,444 downwards.
GAGAGTCCTTGAAAATGATAAAATATCAAGGGAGATCAGGCAGGAAGCCAACCTCTTGATTGCAAGAGCAGCCCTGGGACAGAATAATCTGGACATGGCCAAAGATTACTATACACAAACCAACCAGATTGCTGAAAATATAATGGCTGCTGAAGCCAAATATTACCTTGCCTTTATTGAGTTCAGAAAAGGAAACTATGCCCAATGCGAAAAGTTGATTTTTAACTACATCAACACGCTGGCATCCTATGACTACTGGCTGGCCAAAATTTTCATCCTGCTTTCAGATAATTACCTGATACAGGATAATATTTTCCAGGCACGCCATACCTTGCAAAGCATCATTGAAAATTATGATGGTGAAGAACTGCGAAGTATTGCCTTAAAAAAGCTTGCTGATATTGACAAAGAAGAACAAAGACGAATGCAGGAAGGCTCTCCCGATACACTGGAGATTGACTTCAGCCAGGAAAGCCCAAGGCAACAGGAAATTTTTTAAACCATAACAATAACACGGAAATCCAACATACCCATGCAAAAGTTTTTTTCCAGATTCATCTTTACAGCACTTTCCTTTGGGATATTGATATGGTTCTTTGGGAATCGTACCTATGCACAGCAATTCGATTTTGAAGAAGTACAGGTGATAGCTCCCTATGAGCCCACTATTTCCGATGCTTTCAAAATCAATTTTAATCCCAGTATTACAGATACCCTTCAGGTAAACATTGAGTTTGATTACCAGATACATCCGGTTCAGATCCCGGTGAGGTTTGATGTAGAGCCCCTTAGTGCAGCGCGTATGCGCGGAGAGCCACTGGCCAAACTATATAAGGGATATGTAAAAGCAGGCCTTGGCAATTACTCTACCCCATATCTGGAAGGATTTTACAATACCCTTCGTTCCAACGAATATCACTATGGAGTGCGCCTGAGACACATGTCATCAGGGGGGGGAATTGATGATTATGCCCACAGTGGGTACAGCGATAATGCCGTTTATTTGTTTGGTAAAAGATTTTTCCGCAACCATACCCTGCATGCCCATTTAGACTATGAAAGAGACATGGTGCATTTTTACGGTTTCAAACCCGAAGAGCTTAACAATGAAGATTTTCCCGATGAGAATTTCATTGAAAATCTGGAGAGGAGCGACTACAGACAGAGATACAATTTTGTATCACCAGGAGTTTCTTTCCGAAGCAATTATCTTGACAGTACCAAACTTCAGCACAGCTTTAAACTGGATTATCATTACCTTGGCGACAGCTATGATGCATCGGAGCACAAACTGGGTTTCAGAGCCAATCTTCAGAAAAGTCTAATGGAAGACCCCATGGGCTTTGCTGACAGGCAAACCTTTCACCTGGATTTGGGTATCGATTATTACAACAACAACACCCTTCTGGATACAGCACATACAGCTCTCTTCAGGATTGCTCCTACCCTTTCTTCAACTTTTAAGGACTTTAGATTTCACGTGGGTGTAAATGCCAGTATCCAGGCCGATTCTGTAAATCACATCAGATTCTATCCCCTGGCCGGAGCTGAGGTGAATCTTATCAATAACGTTTTGTTTGCCTACGCATCTTTATCGGGTGAGCTGAGCAAACACAATATGAGAGATTTCAGCCAAATCAACCCTTTCATGCAAACCTCGGTGCCTTATGCATTTATGAACAAGAAATCCGAGATACGCGGCGGGATCAAAGGATCCATTAGCTCATTCGCATCTTACAATGTTTCTGTCAGCAACAGCAGTATCAGCAATTATCCGTTTTTTGTCACAGACTTTTCTGACCCACTGGAGAATAGATTCCAGGTAATTTACGACGACATACGCCTGTTTAATTTCCGTACAGAAGTTTTTTCCAATGTGGGTGAACGACTAAAGGTGCGATTTGCTTCTGATTACTTCCAGTACACCCTGGATAATGAACTTGAACCCTGGCACGAACCCACCATGAAACTCAGTCTTAACCTGATGTACAACATTCAGGACAAAATTATCCTGAGTTCTGATACATATGCCCGTAATTCTGTTTATGCCAGGGTATTTAACCAGGATAATCCTCTTGTGCCCGAAAGGGCAAAGATTCACGGATTTCATGTGGATGTAAGCTTTGGAATAGAATACAGGTACACCAAAATACTCTCTGTATTCCTGAAACTTAACAACGTGCAGAACCAGGCCCTGGAGAGATGGTACAATTACCCATCGCACAGGTTTAATGTTCTGGGAGGTGCTACTTACGCATTCTGATAGTTTTTAACTTTTCCCGAAATCATTTTCCGGCTTTTTGGCAAGCTCTTCAGCCTTGTATTTAGGGTCTGCTGAAAAACACTCAACTATATGTCAACCTATTAATTAGCTTGCAATTTCAGACTTTTAATGCAATGATTTAAACTCGTTCTTAGTAAAAACTTTGCATTCCCAAATCGTT
>RECE01000004.1 GCA_007694165.1 Bacteroidota bacterium | reverse complement strand
AAAAGAGCAGTATAATGCACCTTGAAAAATTAATTACACAAATAAAAAGCCGCAGAGAAGAACTGCAGGTCACACAGGAATCACTGGCTGATATATCTGGTGTGGGGCTACGCACGCTCAAGGCTTTTGAAAGCGGAAAGGGCAACCCTACCTTGCATACCATCGGTAGAATTGCCGAAGCGCTGGGACTGGAGCTGTACCTGCAAATCAAATCAACTCCAACTATTGAATGAGAAGTGCAAAAGTGTTATATAAAAACAAAGAGGCGGGAGTATTAGCCCAACAGGATGATGGAACTTTTGTGTTTCATTATCATCCGCAGTGGGTGGAAGATGCCTCAAAGCCACCCATCAGCCTCACCTTGCCCAAAACCCATGAACCTTATCAGTCACGGCATCTGTTTCCTTTTTTCTATCATATGCTGCCCGAGGGTACCAATAAACAAGTTATTTGTCATAAGTTTCGCATGGATGAAGATGATCATATGGGCATTTTGATGGCGGTGGCGAAAACGGATGCCATAGGAGCCGTAAGTGTTCTAAAAACCGATATGCTATGAGTTTGCCTGCTATAACAAACTGCCCGGCAACGCTGGCCAAAGGTTTTGATACCTATAGTCCAACTGCATTGAAACGGGTTTTTGGCGGCAAAAAGGTAAGTCATATTTTGCCCTATGACTGGCCGGCCTCCATGGAGTCAACGGATGAGTTGTTTGACAACAGCAGGGTGCAAATGTCCATTTCCGGGGTGCAGGAGAAATTTTCCCTGGTGCTGATTCAAAACCGGCTAAGGCTGGCGCAGGAAGGCGAACAGGGGCAATATATTCTAAAGCCCATTCCCCGGGCCGGAAAGAATCCGGACCAGATGCCGGCCAACGAGCATGTAAGCATGCAGATTGCCAGGCAGCTGTTTGGCATTGAGACGGCAGAAAATGCACTCATATTCTTTGAAAATGGTGCCACTGGCTATATAACCAAGCGTTTCGATGTGAACGCTGATGGTTCAAAAAAGGCACAGGAGGACTTTGCTTCCCTGTCAGGCATAACCCCCCAAACCCATGGGGCGAATTACAAGTACCAGGGAAGTTATCTGGATTTGTTTGCACAAATGCAAAAATATGTGCCCGCCTACCGTGTAGAAGCCCCAAGGTTGTTTAAGATCATCTTGTTCAACTATTTGATTTGCAATGGTGATGCCCATTATAAAAACTTTTCCCTGGTGGAAACATCCATGGGTGATTTTCGCCTGAGCCCGGCCTACGATTTGCTCAACAGCCGGATACATATCACTGATAAGGACTTTGCACTGGATGAAGGTCTGCTGCCCCAAAAATATGGACAGGGAAAAATTACCGCACAATTTTACCGCCTGGGTGAAATGGCCGGAATTCCTGCAACGCAAATCAATAAAATATTCGATCTCCTCACTTCAAAATCTGAAAAAGTTCTGGAGCTGATCGATGGTTCTTATTTATCCGCCAGGATGAAGCGAAACTACCAGCAAGCTTACCTGGGCAGGTTGAAGAAACTCGTAAGATTATGAGGCTGGGGGCTTAGCCCGCAGTCCCGCGACCGAAAGGAAGCGGGATTGAGGCAGAGGAGGCCAGGAACTTCCAGCTTCCGCAGGAACTGGAAGCTTCCGGGTTGATAAATCCAAAATGTTATCCATAGCGTAGTCGTCTGACGAGTCAGTTATTAAAAATGAGCTGAAGGTTGAACATCTAAGCCCTTTCGAAAAGTACTCGTCTGACGACTATTCCATAAGCCTGGAATTTAGCGTAGTCGTCTGACGAGTCAGTTATTAAAAAAGAGCTGAAGGTAGAACGTCTAAGCCCATTCGAAAAGTACTCGTCTGACGACTACTTCATATATAATTTCCAAAAAAGGCTGTATTTGTAAAATATAATTTGCATTATGTCCCGGGGAAAGGATAGTATTACACCCCAAAACCCGCCGAATACTGAACAGCTCCTGTCTGTCAGCACCAACAAATATTTACAGTAAAGTGCTGTATAATGCACTATTTGACAAATTTCTAAAGCTAAGCTCGTATTAATGGTTAAAAAGAGCGATATACTGCACTTTTGGAAATTAGTAAGGAGATAATTCCATGGGCAAATGTTTTTCTATTTTTACGGCATTGATTAAATCCTTCTTAAACTTTATCGGTTGATTAAATAATTGTTGAAGAGCATGTTATTTTGCTTAAATTTGTAATTATTATGCAAAATATAAAAACACAGCCATGATATTGGAATTTAAGGTTGCTAATTTTCTATCCATCAAAGAGGAGCAGGTGCTCAGTTTTGAGGCAACAGCTGATACTACTTTAGAGGAAGTCTATGTGGTAAAAAAAGGTAAGTACAGGGTGTTGAAATGTGCCATGATGTATGGTGCCAATGCATCAGGCAAGACCAATGTTTTAGCCGCATTGAATTTTGTAGGTCGGTTATTGAATTACCCTGCAACACAAAAGGATGAACAAACTGAACATATGCCTTTCATGCTGGACGAATCTACACGCCAGCAGGATGGGCGGTTTGAACTTTCTTTCTTTGTCGGTGAAGTCCTGTATATTTACACGCTCTGGATTGACCAAAATCGGATTAACCACGAAAAACTGATATATTATCCTGGAGTAAAGCCGGCCATTGTGTTTCAAAGGCATTATGACAAAGAAAAAGACCTTTCCATTGTGGAAGTGGGAAGCTCCCTAAAGTTGAAAAGCACCGATAAGGAATTATTGCAAAGCACTACCCTGCGCAATAT
>RECE01000148.1 GCA_007694165.1 Bacteroidota bacterium | reverse complement strand
CGACTTCCGGTTCCTAAGCTATGGTGATAGCTGCCTGCTGTTTAGAAATGACGGGCAAGAGGGTACGCATTGAAGCAAATACCTTTGTCCGGCTTGTCTTTTTGCCTGAGAGGAATTGAACTTCAGCTTCCCTTATAGATTGTTTTGCAGCTGATTACAACCATTTAACCATATGTTGATATTTTAATTGGCCCCCTGTTCACTCTCCTGCTTCAGCAATTCAAGCCATTTCTTCATCCCTTTTTCGAGGTTTTTGTTAAAAGGTTTTTTGAATAGTTTAGCCAATAAACCTTCCATGCTTTCTTCCACCTCTACTCTTGTCTTACCTTCCAGTTCTGTGAGTCGCCAGTTATGAATGGCAAACAGGCCAAAAGTCTTTCCCGTCCAGCCCAATTGGTTGTCAGGTTCTACAGTATGCAAAGTTGAATGTATGCGGGCACCCCCGGTTTTCCAGTGAAAAGATGTACCCGATTGTAAAGGACCATTGAGTTTTGCTTTGTCAATGTCGGTTTGCCAACCCGGCCAGCGGTCTATACCGGTGAGTACTTCCCAAACGCTTTTGCTGCTGGCATTGATAGTAATAGATTGGGTGCAGATAACAGGTGCTTGCTTGTTGATGTTTTTCATGGCTTCAGGATTTTTGCAATTTCTTCTGATCCACAGAAGTTTGTTGCGGTGAATAATCTGATTATGTTACTTAGGGCCTGCTGAAAAACACTCAATTAAATGTCAACCTATTAATTAGCTTGCAATTTCAAACCTTTAATGCAAGGATTTAAATTCGTTCTTAGTAAAACTTTACATTCTCAAATCGTTAGTTTTTATTACATCATCTGCTTCGTTGTCTTCAGCTCGCAGTATGCCTATACAGCTTCGCCTTGTCGCCTTGCATCTGATGCACTAAAAACTTTTTCAGCAGGCCCTACTTATGCTCAGGTGCGCCTGAACAATACAAAGCTCGTAACAATACCAAAGATTACTCTTGACAAAAATCAAGAAGTTCACTCATTTTGAGATTTTCTTATTCTGCTGAAGGTTTCGGGGGTCATACCCAGCATAGAAGCCAGGTATTGCAGCGGAACCTGGTTAAAAAGTTCTTTGTTAAAAGCAAACAATTGTTCGTAACGCTCACGGGCCGATAGTGATAAATGTTGCAATACACGGTCTTCCAGTACCATGAAGCATTTGGCAATGAAAAGCTTTTCCAGCTCTGCCCAGCGTGTAACAAACTGCCCGATTTTCTGGTAATCGCTCTTGTCGATTACAAATAACTCACAATCGGTGAGGGCCTGAATGTTCCACCGGGCAGGCTGTTGAAAATAGAAACTTGCCAAATCCACCACAAAATATCCTTTGGTGGCAATCCACTTGGTTACTTCCTTCTCGTGAACATACACGTATTCGCGCATGATGCCCGACTGCACAAACCCAAGTTGGTTCGCATAGTTTCCTGTTTTCAGAAAATAGTCTCCTTTAGCCAGCGAAAAGGGCTTGAAAAAAGTATGGACGTGAGCCAAATCCTCATTGCTGACCCCAAAGAAGGTGTGGATATATTTTTCAAGTTCTGTCATACCCTGGAGTTTTATGTTTTGAATAAAAAACCTGATTGCATTTCACTTGCGCCATTCCATAACCAGTTCCTTTTCTCCGGTTTCTTCATCCTCTTGCTCCGACAATGCAGAAAAGCCGTGAGCGTGATAAAATTCAACACTTTTGGTGTTCCGGACGAAAACCTTGAGGGTTAAATGGTCGCGCAGGGTTTTAACATACCCCAGCAATGCACTTCCCACTCCCCTGCCCTGAAATTGCGGAAGCACAAAAACAGCAGCCAGGTAGTTTTCCATAACAGAAGCAAAGCCGGTAATTCTTTCTTCCTCTCTCGCTATAAAAGTATCGGCCATTGGGATATACCGGTTCTTCATGAGCTCCCTGTTCGCATTCCAGTATTGCGGATCAATAAAATCGTGGGCTTTCAGAGAAGTCTCATACCAGAGATCAACTACCTCTGGAATATCTTCAGGTTGTATTTTTTCTATCTGCATTTTTATTGTAATTCTTTAGCGGCGGGGTCACCGGGAGTGGCCCCGTCGCGAGGGTTAAAGCCTGCAGGCATACATCCGCGATTCTTCATTCCATGGGTGGTAGCCTTGTCCGATATAGCTGAAGCCGTATTTTTCATAATACCCCACATGGTCAGTGCATAAATACACATGGTCGAAACCACCCTGCCTCGCATCGTCTTTGGCTTTTTCCATCAGCAGGGCTCCGTAGGCATTCCCGCGATGATGCTCTTCAATAAAGATGGCACAAATCCAGGGATACAAATCCATGCGGCTGATAAAATCGTTGGTTATCAGTCCGGCGCATCCGATGAGTTCACCATCTTTTTCCAGCAAATACCAATGGGGAAGGGGTTTCATGGAACCCACCGAATGACTGATGCAATCTTCATAAATAATGGGTGGCACACCTTTCCAGCATTTCTGGAAGTATTGTATGGCCTTGTCTTTGTACTCGGGGTTTTCCCTGATGGAGATGATTCTCATTTTGTTGGGTTTTGAATTTGAAATCTTGTTTATCAATTTTACAGACACTGAAATATACAATTCAGTGGGGGCCCATACTGTATTTTAGCGGCGGGGTCACTGGAAGTGGCCCCGTCGCTTTGGAGTCCGCACCGTGACGGGGTGACTTCAGTTCACCCCGCCACTATACAAACAATTTTTCCTGATCGGAAATCCTGCTTCTCAGATAATCAACCAGGGCCTG
>RECE01000145.1 GCA_007694165.1 Bacteroidota bacterium | reverse complement strand
CAATTCCGGTTATCACCAGGGCGTGGGGCACCGGGTCAGCAAAGGTGAGGGCATCACGTTGGGCAAAACTGACAAAAGCAAGAAAAACCCCTCCTCCCATAATGATGGTGGCAATGATTTTTTTTATAAAATGCCTCGACACAAAGACTCCGCCTATGCCGATGACAAAAAGAACTGCTGAGGTTAAACTATAAATCTGATAGGTTTCCATATTTCTTGTTCAATGGGTTGGTTCGATTGGATTCGACTCCTCTTTGTTCATTTGATTTAAATTGGCAAAGATGGCGGTTAGAGCTGCGGCAATACTAATGGCCGCCAGCGTTTCTATGATCAAAATCAGGACTCCGGCATAAGCGGGTGGGTATTCAAACAGGGAAACTCCTCCGGCCAATAAGAAAAAACCCAGAATAAGGAAAAACCCAAGACCCACGGTCAGGAGAAGTTGACCCAGCCAGCGGGGTATCATCGAAAACACCGGCCTGCCTCCCAGATGAAGAAGTATGCCAATTGCTCCCCACAACACTGCAGCCTGAAAAGCACCTCCGGGTCCGCTTTTTCCAAAGTACAACAGGAAAGCACCAAACAGGAACAAAACCGGTGTAGAAAACAAAATCACCTGCCGTAGCAAGATATCGTCGGCTTCCATGGGGGGCTTACGGTAAATTTTTATTCCTCCCACCGCAAAAGTGGCCAAAAGACCCAGGAGAATGACTCCCAACTCCAGCCAGGTGTCATAAGCACGGAAGTTCAGCAAGACTGCTGTAACAGGGTGCTCTACCCCCGATTCCGGGAGCAGGGCTTCGGTGGCTGCGGCCAACCCTCCGCCCTCGGGTATCTCCCAGACAGCTTCCAGTGCAATAAGGAGAAAAAGCCCCAACCCTAACACCAGGGCCAGCCTGGGAAGGAAGAGGGATTTGGGATTCTTCCTGGCAACAGAATGGTGAACCGCTTCAAGATTATCCCATTTATGATAAGGCGTAAGAGAAAAGTCCCTTAAAGAATCAAGAAACAAAACGCCCAGAAAACCGGATGCAATAGCCGCCTCGGTAATGGCCACATCAACAGCCCCTAACCGAACCCATGCCAATGCCAATGCCAGCCCAAAAGCAAAGAAAAGGAATACGGTTTGCGTAAGCCTCGGTGCAAGCAAGCACTGCAAGGCCAGATAAATAGCAAGGACGGCTAATATGATGTCAATCATTACACTCATCCTTCCTCCTTTCTATTCCCGGGTTGGTCCTTTTCTTTCTGAAAACGGGCAATAAGATAACAGGAAGTAGAACTGGCAAGGAGCGTGAAGAACCAGATAGATAAAATCTTTAGCGCTGCCCAGGGGGATGCAATATGCAGAGCCATTCCGGCAGCAATAAAGCCCAACCCCAGGTTGTCCGCTTTGGTAAGGGCATGAAGACGGGAAAATAAATCCGGGAATCGAATTACCCCTAAAGTTCCCGCCAGAAAAAAGAAACAACCTACTACCAGAAGAATAACAGTGATAACCTCTTTTATCATCATGAGCTTTCTCCTTTCTTCTTTTTCCAGACCTGGACCAAACCAATTACCAATAAAATCGCCAGTACATTGAAGGTAATGGCGACATTCAGTAAAGTAAGATCCTTCAAATAACCCGCCAGGATCAACAGAATGGCCATTCCTGTGGTGCCAAACAGTTGGGTGGTAAGCAAACGATCCGCGACCGTGGGTCCCCGCCAGATACGAAACAGCCCCAGGGCTATGTTAAGTAAGAGGAAGACAATGACAATAGTAAAAAAGACGTCCATATGCTAATAAATAAGTTGTCAAAATATGTTGTCGTAAATAAATTCGTTCGGACTATTCTGCACTTGCAAATATTTCAGATTTTGCCAAAAGGTTTCCAGTCCATGAATTATTCTTTTCAGGAATCAGAATATGCAGGAACGATTAATCCAGACCAACCCTGCCTGCGCCGAATCCCAAAAACCAACAATTACTAAAATTATTTGTTCATGATGCAGTTTAATAAAAAGCACCCGAAAGTTTGGGGCCAATCTTTAAAACAAAAAAATGATAATTCCTGCCTATTAATCAACCCTCATTGTCCTTGATCCCAATGGCTTTAGCAACAAGATTCTGTTCACTGGGAAAAACGCAGGGACTTCATTGTTTTAAAGAGAATTCCAGATAACAGGAACCGATTAAGTCACCAAATTTTAAAATTTAAAAATCTTCAACAGGCGTTCTCGTATCAAGGAGCCTAAACGAGAGCTTTTTTTATTTTTGCGGTGCAAATATAAAGTAAATTATTATTACCATGCAATTCAGGGCGACTAAATATTTAAAGCCTTGTTTAACAACACAGTAAAAGCAAATTCACAAATACCCGTTTGTCAATTTCAGTCCAGCACTTCCTTTTGCAAATCAAACATCCTGGCATAAATGCCCTTTTGTGATAAAAGTTGAGCATGTGTCCCTTTTTCAACAATTTGGCCCCCGCTCATCACCAGTATCTCATCCATTTTCTCCATATCTACCAGCCTGTGCGTAACCATCAGCAGGGTTTTGTTGCCTTTCAGTGTCCAGAGTGTATCCAGGATTTTTCGTTCGGTATTCGCATCCAGGTGGGCGGTTGCTTCATCAAATATCCAGATATCACTTTGGGTAAGCCACGCCCGCGCCAAGGCAAGCAATTGTCTTTCGCCTCCCGAAAAACGCATTCCCTGGGTGCCCGGTTCCATGTTCAGATCATGGGAAAAGTGATCCAACCCGACCCTTCTGAGGCTTTCCTGTAGTTCTTCGTCTGTGGCTTCGGGCCTGGCC
>RECE01000005.1 GCA_007694165.1 Bacteroidota bacterium | reverse complement strand
ACAATATAAATCCCATTTTCCCAGCCTGCTAATGAAACCAGGATTTCTGTATCCTGCGGGATGGTTCGGTAAACCAGTTTCCCTGTGATATCAGTGATTTCAATCTTGTTGATGGTTTCACGGCAGGAAATGGTTACATTGCTTTGTGCCGGATTGGGAAATAGCTTTAAGTTATGGCTCCCGTGTTGTTGAACAAAATCTACCAGGTCGAAATAGGCAACGAGTGTAACGTCCCGGTCAGGCATGGTATAGGTGAATATTGCATCTGTGTATACGTTGCCAGTTCCAAGTTCAAGCCATCTGATGAAATCATAACCTTCAGAAGGGTTTGCCGATAGCATAATTTCTTCCCCTTCAAGGTAGTCTCCTGCACCTGCAACCGTGCCACCCACCTGGGGTTGACTTTGCAGTGTCAGGGTATAAAGGGGGTTGTCTTCACTGTAAAAATGCGCTGTGAGAGTGACATGTTCAGCCGGCATCGTATAAACCATCTGGGCCTGTGTGCCGATAACGTTACCGTTTTTTCTCCAGTTCTGGAAAACATACCCCTGGTTGGGCGCAGCAGTGATGGTTACCTGTTCACCCTGGTAATAGTAGCCACTGCCGGTCACCTGGCCGCCCTCTTCGGGCAAGGCCACAAGAGTAAGCTGGTATTGTTCGGTTGTCTCTTCTGTAAAGTTGGCAATTAGTGTGTGATGACCTGCGTACATTGTATGCTGGGGATCGGCTGCTTCATAGACAATATTGCCTTCTTGATCAGTCCAGTGTAGAAAGATGAAACCTGTTGATGCCAAAGCCTGCAGATTTGCAATTTCACCAGCCTGATACTGGCCGCTTCCGGTTGCAGAACCACTACTGGCAGGATTTGCCTGCAAAGAAAGATCAAAGAAGATGTCGTCGTAAAGCCCCCAAATGTCATTGATAACCATGTGGTTATGTAAAACGAACTCCCTGTCGTGAATACCTGCCCATTCTCCTCCCATCCAGCCTTCACCGTTAGCATCGGAGAAATATTTGTAATAATATACTCCTGTCTGCAATTCCATTTGAGCAGTGAATATGGTACCATCAACGTGTATCATTTCAATGGATCCCTCAGTACCTGGTTCTATCCATCCGTTCATGCCACCCGTAAGATAGATGGTGTGCACGTCCGGATCAAATCCCGGTGCAGCATATATCATATCGAGATTAAAGGTGACAGTATATACTTGCATGTCATCCGGCATGATAACCTGAATATTGACGAAAGAACTCTCTACTGAAAAATTGCCGGTTACATCAAGGTATCCTGTTTTTTCCACCAGGTATGAGTAGTCTCCGCTGGTTGCATTGAAACTGGCCTGTCCCAGATAATTGGTATGGAGAATTATCGGGTTAGATTTGCTGTTCATGTTGTCACTCGTTTTGTCATCGGGCATGACGGTAATCTGAGCGTTGTAAATGGCGTTGTTGGAAGAGTCTTTAACATGAAAGGTTACCAGTTGCAGGTTGGGGTCTTCCGGACCAAAGTTTGCTGTCAGGGTTATACTTCCGGCTGGCATTGAATATACAAAACTTGAATTGTAGTTGATGATATTCCCATGTGAGTCAGTCCAGTTATTAAAAGAATATCCATCGTTGGGGAAAGCACTAAGGGTTACTTCTTCCCCGAAAGGATACTGTCCCTGTCCTGAAACGGAACCAGATGAAGGTGGAAATACATTCAGGCTAAGGGTATGAAGCACTCCTTCATATACGCCCCAGGTGTCATTGATGGTCATGCTTTGTGAAACTTCAATAATCCTGTTTGGATCGCCCGGCCATTCGCCCCCCCACCAACCTTCACCGTAAGCATCAGAGAAATACTTGTAAACAGCCTCACCCTCATCGATCGCCACAGAGGCTGTATAAATTAATGAGTCTGATTCTTCACCATGGGTAACGGAAAAGGAGTCCAGAAAGAGCATAAAGGCATCAACTGAAACATTTTCTACTGCAAATCTGATGGTTTGTCCGGCCCAGGCCTCCAGGCTGAAAGTATATTCTGTCCATTGAAGGGGTATCTCCAGATAAGGTGATGAGGATATCATTACAAAGTCATCAATGTCACTCCCTCCCGTGGATATATAAACTCTCATCCTTTCGACACCGTATGCATGGGTAATGGATTTTGCATAGAAGGACAGGTTTAATTCTGCTGTAACAACTAAAGGTGGAGAAATAAGCCACTTATTCTCTTCATTTCCGGGAGGGATTGGGTTAGAGGCAACAGAAAAAAGGTATTTGCTCCCCGAATGAGCCGGATGAGTGTTGTTGATTGGAGGAGTAGTTAGACCCGGATTCATTATTTTCCATCCAAAGGGTTGTGTTTCACCTTCAAAATCAAAATCCGTAGATCCCCAGGTATTGTTACCGTGAACATCTATGTTTATCCAGGGGGCAAGCTCTGTAGTGAAGTCACCGTAGTTTTCAAAATTTTCAAAGAAGTTGATTTTGGTTTTTTCTTTGACAACTCTTGTCATTAAAATACTTCCCCCGGTTCCAGGCTCCGACCATCCTGTAAAGTTTCCCGTAAGATACACATTATGCTGCAGGGGGTTGAATCCGGGAGCATTGGTCATATCTACATTGAAAGTAATAATTGGTAAAATTTCTTCTACATTAAAGTCAATGGTCACGATTTCAGAAACTCCTGAAGTGTAAACAGACTGAACACCGGCTGTGTGTGTGCCATGGGGCAGGTCGGTAAACATATGTTCAGTAGTTGTTACTTCTGAAGCTACCTCTGCACCGTTGAGGAACACATTGTATCCCACAAAGGCTTTTTG
>RECE01000253.1 GCA_007694165.1 Bacteroidota bacterium | reverse complement strand
AAAGGATCTGTTCCCGGTCCTAATGGTTCATATTTAATTTTAGAAAGATGGAGTTAGCAGTATATAGCATAGATGGTACTAAAACTACCAAAACCATTGATCTTAACGATAGTATTTATGGCATAGAGCCCAATGACCACGCTATCTATCTTGATGTTAAGCAATATCTGGCAAATCAAAGACAAGGCACACACGCTACCAAACAACGTAACGAAGTAAAAGGAAGTACCCGTAAATTGCGCAGGCAAAAAGGTACCGGTGCTGCCCGTATAGGTGACATCAAATCTCCTTTGCTCAGAGGTGGTGGTCGCGCATTTGGTAAAAAACCAAGAGATTATTCCTTTAAAGTAAACAAGAAAGTTAAAAGTCTTGCCCGCATGTCGGCCCTTGCCTATAAAGTAAAAGACAATAATGTTCTGGTTCTTGAAGATTTCAGCTTTGAAACCCCCAAAACCAAACAATATATTGAATTGCTTGAGCGCTTTAACATGCTTGATAAAAAATCATTGCTGGTAATTCCTGAAGCTGACAAAAATATTATGCTTTCTTCAAGGAATTTACCCAAGGCCAGGGTGGCCATCGCTTCTGATATTAATACTTACCAGATTCTCAATGCACAGCATCTGGTATTTCTTGAAAGTTCACTCAAAGAAGTAGAAAATACCCTTTTAAAATTATAATCATTATCGTTGGGTTGGAAAAAGATCGACCCTAAAAAAACTTAAGAAAATGGACGTTTTAATTAAGCCACTGATTACCGAAAAGATGACCGCGGTTACTGAAAAGTTTCCCAATCGGTTCGGTTTCGTTGTTGACAAACGGGCAAGTAAAAATCAGATAAAAGCCGCCGTAGAACAAAACTATAACGTTACGGTAGAATCAGTCAACACCATGAATTATCTGGGTAAAGCCAAATCACGCTTTACCAAAACCGGGATTATGTCCGGCAGAAAAAACAGTATAAAAAAGGCTGTCGTTACTGTAGAAGATGGCCAAATTATTGATTTTTACAGCAATATATAGTATAGATGGCTTTAAGAAAATTCAAACCAACCACTCCAGGTCAACGCAACAAAGTTATCAGTGCGTTTGACGAAATAACCGCCTCCACCCCTGAGAAAAGTCTTGTGGTTGGAATACACAGATCAGGAGGCCGAAACAGTAAAGGTAAAATGACCATGCGTTATATTGGCGGAGGTCATAAGAAGAAATTTCGCTTTATTGATTTCAAACGAGACAAAGATGGAATTCCAGGTACTGTAAAAACCATTGAGTATGATCCCAATCGCTCTGCACGTATTGCGCTTGTTGTTTATGCTGATGGTGAAAAAAGGTATATTCTTGCCCCCAATGGTTTGCAGGCAGGTCAGAAAATCATGTCTGGCGAAACTGCAACCCCCGACCTGGGCAATACTATGTTTTTGAGTAAGGTTCCTTTGGGTACTGTTGTGCATAATGTTGAGCTTAAACCCGGACAAGGTGGCAAAATGGCCCGAAGTGCCGGCACCTATGCGCAGCTTATGTCAAGAGACGGTAGATATGCTATTTTAAAACTTCCTTCAGGAGAAACCCGCATGGTATTGGTTACCTGCAAAGCTACCATCGGTAGTGCATCTAACCCCGACCACATGCATGAGATGAGTGGAAAAGCCGGTCGTAGCCGTTGGTTAGGTCGTCGTCCCAGAACTCGTCCTGTTGCTATGAACCCGGTTGATCACCCAATGGGTGGTGGTGAAGGTCGCGCAAGCGGTGGACACCCAAGAAGCCGTAATGGTATTCCTGCAAAAGGATACAAAACACGCAACAAGAAAAAAGATAGCAGCAGACTTATTGTTGAAAGAAGGAAGAAATAATCTTAGTTAACAGAAAAAAAACATATTATGAGCCGTTCATTAAAAAAAGGACCTTATATTCATTACAAACTGGAGAAGAAAGTTCTTGCCATGGCCAGCAGTACCAAAAAAACTGTTATCAAAACATGGTCAAGAGCTTCAATGATTTCTCCTGACTTTGTAGGTCAAACCATTGCCGTTCATAATGGCAACAAATTCATCCCTGTATATGTGACCGAAAATATGGTAGGACACAAATTGGGTGAATTTGCCCCCACACGTATTTTCCGTGGTCATGCGGGTAAAAAAGATAAAGGCAAAAAATAAATATACTGAAAAATGGGATCTAGAAAACATCTTAGGGCTGAACAAGTCAAAGAAGAAAACAAGACTAAATATATTGCCAAACTTAACAATTGCCCAACATCTCCAAGGAAAATGCGCCTTGTTGCAGATATCATAAGAGGTAAAGAAGTTGATAAAGCCCTGGCAATACTCAAGTATACTAAAAAAGAGGCTGCTTTACGACTGGAAAAACTTCTGCTGAGTGCCATATCCAACTGGCAGGCAAAAAACGAAGGCGTAAGGATTGAAGAAAGTAGTCTTTTCGTGAAAGAAATATTTGTAGATAGTGGAAGAATGCTTAAGCGTTTACGTCCTGCTCCTCAGGGTCGCGCCTACCGGGTCAGAAAAAGATCCAACCATGTTACCATTGTCGTAGATAGTAAAAATACAAACAATTAAAGATAATTCGAATGGGACAAAAAACGAATCCAATCGGACTTAGATTGGGCATCATTAAAGGATGGGACTCCAACTGGTACGGCGGAAAAAAATATGAGGCAAAACTGATAGAAGACGATAAAATCAGAAAATACCTCAACGCCCGTTTGGCCAAAGCAGGAGTATCTAAAATTATCATCGAAAGAACACTCAAACTTATCACGGTTACCATCAATACTGCCCGTCCGGGCATCAT